>NZ_JAYGHP010000009.1 GCF_034932065.1 Crocosphaera sp. UHCC 0190 | reverse complement strand
TGAAACGGAAAATTCCGGCTACCCCAAAACTGGGAGCAAAGAACCAGCTAGACTGTCCCAAGGGGTACATCAGGAAAACGCTGACGAATACCGCAATGGGGCCAGAAAAGGCAATAGCGTTATAAGGGCGAATGCCGACTAAACGGGAAATTTCAAACTGACGTAACATGAAGCCAATCAGTCCAAAAGCACCGTGTAGGGCGACAAAGGGCCAAAGTCCGCCAATTTGACACCAGCGAGTGAAGTCTCCTTGTGCTTCGGGGCCCCATAAAAAGAGAATGGAGTGGCCGAAAGCATTAGCGGGAGAAGACACGGCAACGGTGAGAAAGTTACAACCTTCTAGGTAGGAACTCGCTAAACCGTGGGTGTACCAGGACGTGACAAAGGTGGTTCCGGTTAACCAACCTCCTAAAGCTAGGTAAGCACAGGGAAACAATAGTAACCCAGACCAACCTACGAATACGAAGCGATCGCGCTTTAACCAGTCATCGAGGACATCAAACCATCCCCGCTCTGGGGCGCGTCCGACTGCAATAGTCATAGAATCCAATCCTCTTGCTTAACTGAAATCGATGGCAAGATTTCTTAACGTTATTGTTATCTAGTTTAGGTCATCTCGTCCCATTTTCTTTCTAGAGAAAGCCTTGAAGTTTGACTGAGTAGGCTTTTTTTGCGAAAGATGTTAGAGCTTGAGACTAACTAGGGACTTAGTTGGCAGATCATTAACATTTCTTAAACTAGCACAATCTCGCTCCAATCCCTGATCAAGTCTGGGAGGTTAGGAGGTGCTTGTGTTTAGCCGTCCCTAGACTATTATTAGCAAAAAATTTACAATTTGACATATCTCGTCTCATAATTTCCTGAATCACTGTCGGCGTTTAGCCTCAAAAACCACGGTTCCCTAGTCGAAAAACTATAATTTGAGTAATCCCAAAGCGATCTATAAATATGACTTCTGTATTACTAAATGATTCTTTCCCCCTTCAACTAGAAAAAGACGATAGCGAAGAAAAATTCATCACCTCTGGGGTAACTTGGCAAGTCTACGAGTCATTTCTAACATCTTTAGGTAATCATTCCAGTTATCGTGTCGCTTATCTGTCAAAAACCTTAGAAATTATGTCTCCCAGTCGCAGTCACGAGTTAGATAAAAAAGCGATCGCTAGATTGTTAGAAGCTTATTTAGAAGAAAAACGCATTCGTTTTTGGGGGTTGGGTTCGACGACTCTTAAGCGTGAAGACAAACAAGCGGGGAAAGAACCAGATGAATGTTATTGTATCGCTACAGACAAAGACATTCCTGATTTGGCGATTGAAGTTGTTTATACAAGCGGTGGCATTGATACTCTAGAAATTTATCGGCGTTTGGGTGTCCTAGAAGTATGGTTTTGGCAAGATCGACAGTTTAGGATTTACTGCCTACAAGATGATAGTTACCAGCAAACATCTCAAAGTCAATTATTACCTAATCTCGATCTAAGTTTACTGGCACAATATGTAATTATTGATGACCCCTTACAAGCCATTACCCAGTGGCGCAAACAAATTGAAGTTAATTGATGTTTGTTTAGCAGTAATGACTGAGGTTAAGATATGGCTGCTTTGAGTTGGGGATGGCTATACCAACTAAAGGGGCCATCAACAAATGGTTTAATATTTAGTTCTTCTCGCCATTCATCTAAAGGACGTTCAAAACCTTCTTCCCACTTAACGGGAAATAAGGGTTTAGCTTCCTGTCCCATTTTAATGCCAGCTGAAAGTAGCTCAAATTTATAAGCGAGAGTTTTTCCTTTTTCAGTAAGTTCAAGCTCCTCACTATACAGTTTATCACTGGTAAAAAATGTCATCAATAATCCCAAGAGATCCAATAATAAAAATGTGGGATAACGAGTTTGAGCAACCGTTACAGAAATGACACCTAATTCCCCTAAATTATCTAAACTAAAACCTGTAATCATATGATGAATATCATGGGTTTTGCGAATACGAGAAGCAATATAGTCAATGTCTTCTTCTAAACTGGGACGTAGGCGATAAAATTGAGGATCATGGCCTAATGTACTCATTACCTTCCCATAAGTCCATCCTAAAGAACCTTTAGGCATTTTTAACATATTTTCAATGTCATAAGTTGGCCCAATATACTTTTCTTCAAGCATTTTAGCTGAAGCCGGATCTTGTTTAATTGCTTGGAGACATAATTGCATCTGATGACTATCTCTTAGCTTATCGCCTATGTCCCAAACATTATTAACATTTTGACTTACACCTGCTGCTAAGTCCACAAATTCCAAAAACTTTTGTAAATTTTCTGGTGACGCTATTTCATTTATATATTTATAACTCATTTAGCTCTCCTTGGCGGGAAATACATTAATATCCATAATAGCTGCTTAGGAACATTATATGAATTATAATCGCGTTAACGTTACCATAAAACCTAAATTTAGAAGGGTTTATCCCTTAAATCACAATAGGGGCGACTGTAGCTTAGGGGGGGTTCTAAGGCGTGTTCTTCTAAGAATTTAGCATCTCTCATCACTTCTTCGGTTTTGCCATCGAAAACCACTTGTCCTTGGCTTAAAATAATCGTGCGATCGCATAATTCCCAAGCTAAGTCTAGATCATGAGTGGCAATTAATTGGGTTAAAGATAAGCTATGGAGTAAATTAATTAGTTGGCGACGGGAACGGGGATCGAGTTGGGCCGAGGGTTCATCTAATACTAAAACCTGGGGCTGCATGGCTAAAACTCCGGCGATCGCTACCCGTTTTTTTTCTCCTCCTGAGAGGTTATCTGGGTTACGATGTCCGTAAGTTTGGGGGTCAATATTAACGGCTTCCATGGCTGTTTTTACTCTTATTTGAAGTTCGTTTCCCTTTACCCCTCTATTCATGGGGCCAAAAGCAACATCTTCCCAAACGGTGGGCATAAATAATTGATTATCAGGGTTCTGAAAAACTAAACCAACAAAGTTACGAATTTCGGTTAAATTTTGCTGATTAATTTTCCATTTTCCCACCATAATTTCTCCTATTTGGGGTAAAAAAATTCCGTTAAGATGGAGTTGTAAGGTCGATTTTCCTGAGCCGTTAGCTCCAATCAACGCGACTTTTTCATTAGCTCTAATGGCTAAATTTATCTGATCCAGGGATAAAGTTCCATCGGGGTAAGCATGGCTAAGATTTTGAATTAATACAGGGTTATGGTGCATTTTACAATTCCAAAAATCAATTTTTAACAGTTAGATAGTTAACTAGATGCACTGGTATAAAAACGGAGGGCAAATTGCCAAAAATAGTGAGAAATTGTTAACAAAAGAACGGCTAAAAGCCCTGAACTAAGTAACCAAGAAAATTGGGTTTTTCCCAACAATGTTTCTGCGGGAACAGTGGTTAAAAAAGTTACAGGAATGACAAAGGTAAAGAAAAATCGATAAGCAGTTGGATAAGCAGCAATGGGAAATCTTCCTGCCTCTAATAATCCTTTGAGGACTTCAGTTACATTGTAGATCTTAACAAACCAGATACTGGTAGATCCTAACATAAACCAGATGCTATATAAGCTAATAATAGCAAAGCCTATTGTCAGACTACTTAATAAATAATTATAGCTAGGTATTCCGAGTTGATAACCAGCATAATTAATAATTATTATTCCAAAAATAAAATCAGGAAATCCCCAAGGAGAAAGGGTTCTCAACGATAACCAATATTGACTACTAATGGGTTTTAGCAAAATAAAATCAAGGGTTCCTTGTTGAACTTGTTCCACAATACGATTCAAATTGGGTACTAATAAAGTGGATGAAATTCCTTGTAAAAGGGTAAATATTCCTAAGACAATTAGAGATTCTTGCCAACTCCACCCTTGAAATGTATAGCCTGTCCTATAAAATAAAAACAAGCTAAAAATACTGCCAATTAAATTGGCTAAACTGCTTAAGACGGCAATTAAAAAGTTTAAACGATACTCTAATTCTGCGCTAATTGACGTACTCCAGAATAACTGTAGAATCTTTAAATACTTTACCATAATTTAGGGCATCCATTCCACTAAAATACTAAATTGACTGTCTTTTTTAACCCGTGAATTTTGTTTTTCTATTTCGGTAGCGAGACGAATATTTTTAGTTATTGCATAACCAAAAGAAAGGTTTGTTATTCCTACTTCATTGTCATCACCTGGAGACATAAAGGTTTGAGAAACTGAGAAATCAGATGCTCCTGTGCGAGATAAAGGAAAGATAATTTTAGCCCCAACATTAACCCCATCTTCATCATAATTATTGGTTCTAATAGAACGATATCCCACAATAGGTGTAGCATTAATATAACTTCCTAATGGTAATATATAATAGTTTAAATTAACCCCACCAGCTTCTCTATCTTCATCATCATTAAAAGAGGTTTCATAGTCTCCACTAAGGGTTAAATTAGTTTGACCAATAAAAATATCTTCTACCCGAACATTGATACCTCCTCGATGATGGGAAGAAGGAAATTCAGCATATCCAATACCAATACGAGTGCGAAAACTGGGATCATTTTGAATTTCTTCTGAGACGTTAGGTACAGTTTTTAACCATCGCTGTAATACGGGACTCTCATTGATAATTTCTGGGGATAAATCTAGCTGATTTTCTGTTACAATTGGCTCACTATTAACAGGAGCAGCTAGTGGCAAGATTAGGGATAGACTTAGACTTGATAGGGACAAAAGCTTAGCTTGAAAAATTTTTATTGAATCAAACATTATTAGACGAAGGAAAGCTAGTAACTTTGACATTATATCTCAACTTTTTCGCTTTTGTTTATCTAAATCAATATTCCCAGAATTATTCCTACTACAATCAACATAATTGATGACCAAAAAGCGGCCATTTTCTCAGAAAAGTTATAGACTTGTAAACAGCCATTATATAATATCAAAAGAGTATAGCATCCTGTGAATATTAGAGCGATAGTTTTGATAAAATAAAATTCATGAATTAACAGATGCTCCAAGATTAGGAAACCCATAAAAGGTAATAAAGAGACTCCTGAAAAAAACACACTTGAGACAAAATAAAAAAAATTTCGATACATTAACTGAGCAATCAAGCTAATAATTAGCAAAGCCAAAAAAGGAGATATCCCTAAAACAAATAAGTAAATGTCAGAGGATTGATTAAATAAAATTTTACTCTGATTAAAATAGAAATCATGAAGAGAGATGATGTTAAAAACAATACCATAAAATATACCATAAATCAATCTTTGTATTGATTGTAATTTTGCTAAACAAGATAAAAAATTTCCCCCTGGATCAATAACAATCATAATTCCTGTGCTTAAAAATAATTGACAAATATTAATAAGAGGATAATCCCAAATTCGCCATAATTGATTGAAGTGATTATTTAAGGAATTCAGTCTATTTTTACCTAATTCTACTCCCTTTAAATCTTCTTGTATTTTAAACAAATTAATGGCTTTTTTGATATCTGATATTGCCTTCTTTTGCTCCTTTAATTCTTCATAAGCAAAACTGCGATAATAATAAGATTTAGCTGAAGTATTTTGAATATTAATACTTTGGGTATAGGCTTCAATTGCCCCTGGTAAATAGCCTAACTTATGACGAGAACGCCCTTGATAATAATAGGCCTCAAAGCATCGAGAATCTAATCTTAAAATAGTCTGACTATCTTCTAAAGATTTTTGATACAGATCGAGATAAAAATAGACTTCACAACGTTTAATATAAGCCTCTAAAAAATCAGGTTTTAACTGAATTGCTTGATCATAATCACTAAGAGCAGATACATAGTTTTTTGCCAAAGTTTTCTTAACACCGCGAAGATAAATATCTTGAACAGATAATGATTTTGATTGATTATTAGTTTGAAATTTATCAGGATTTTGAAAACTATTTTTTTGATTGATCAGAATTTTATAAGCTTCAGAAATTTCTTTGAATTTTTCTTCACAAAAAGGATCATTTGGATGGAGATCAGGATGATATTGACGGGCCAAACGACGAAAAGCGATTTTAATTTCCTCTGAAGTCGCCTGAGAAGAAACTTGAAGAATTTTGTAATAATCTTTTGCTTTTGACATTCACTTTAGGTAGAATATACAGGGAACCCAAAATTATCTCAACTTAATTTCAATCATACTTCTGTTTGTTAACCTTGTCCAAGGGGTGTTGATCTCCTAAATTGATGAAGCCTACTTTCAAAAATACCCTTGATTGGGAACAAGCTCAACTCCTGATGCAACCAGCTTTTATCCGTGTCTTAGACAATTTAAGACAGCAATTAGAAAAATCAACCTGGGAAGGAACTTATCATGAAGTTCAAAGTCCTTATCCTGGTTATCAACTTCTATTAACTTATCAAGAACATTCTGTAAAAATAGATATCTGGGATATCTGTTTCCAAGTATGTTTCCTTGATTATGAATCTTCTCTAGATCAGGAAGAGCAATCATTAAAAATCAAGGAAAATGTACAAATAGATACAAACTTAATTAAAGAATCAGGAGAAGTTAGTTGGGAGAAACTAGAGGCAAAAACCAAATCTCTAATTAATGACATATTTGAAAATTTACCAGTGATTTAATCGATTAAATGAGTGATAACATGATACAAGATTTAATGAGTTTTCAACTCAATTCTGGTGCAGTTTTTGACCAAAATAGAGAAAAAATTGACAGCTTTGGTAATGATGACCAAGCTTTAAAATATCTTCAAGATACGGTGCTTATTTGCGATCGCAGTCATTGGGGAGTTTTACAATTAAAAGGAGCAGATCGTCAGCGTTTTTTGCATAACCAAACCACGAATAATATTAATATCCTGAAATCAGGGCAAAGTTGTAATACAGTTTTCGTTAATTCTACGGGACGAACCCTAGATTTAGCAACAGCTTATATTACAGAAGATAGTATTGTCTTGTTAGTTTCTCCTAACCGTCGTCAGTTTTTAATAGAGTGGATGGATCGCTATCTTTTCCCAATGGATAAGGTAGAAATAACGGATATTTCTTCTGACAATATTGTGTTGACTTTGATCGGTGATGGCAGTGATTTAATTTTACAAAAATGGGGAATTAATGATATTGTTAATTTATCTGAAGGCGATCATACCTTAGTTACTATAGAAAATGATACATTCAGAATTGCTGTCGGGACTGGGTTAGGAATTACAGGTTATACTTTAATTATTCCTGTAGAGTCAGCGTTAACCGTTTGGCAAAAATTAATAGAATTAGGATCAATACCAGTCGGTAATAATGTTTGGGAAAAACTCAGAATTAAGCAAGGAAGGCCCTATCCCGATCAGGAATTAACAGAAGATTATAACCCCTTGGAAGTAGGGTTATGGCAAGCTATTTCCTTTGATAAAGGTTGTTATATTGGACAGGAAACTATTGCCAGATTAAACACTTATAAAGGGGTTAAACAACGCCTCTGGGGAGTTAAATTAAGTCAATTAGTAGAACCAGGAACCCCCGTTATGCTTGATGATAACAAGGTAGGAATTTTAACCAGTTGTACCGAAATAGAACAAGAAGCTTTTGGCTTAACTTATGTTAAAACTAAGGCAGGTGGTGAAGGATTAAATATTACCATTGGACTAGCAACAGGAGAATTAATTGCTCTACCATTTTTAAGCCATGAATACTATAGCTAATCTTAAGTAAAATAGTCATTTTGCCTGTCACAAGCTAGAAGCTGATTATGGCTTGTGACAGAATTTATGATAAGTTTTAGGTTGTTTGTGGGAAGAATAAATAAAAGAGCATCTGACTGATAACTAGACTAATTTTGGAGTCGATTATCCATGAAAGTACACTATACTTTAAGCCAATCTTTAATTCCCCTACAAACTGAGACTAATATTGATTTAATTGTTAGTTTTGGGACTTCTCAAACGAATAATAACCCATCTCGTCGTCCTCTGAATATAAGTCTAGTTTTGGATCGTTCTGGTTCCATGGCTGGTTATCCTCTCAGTTATGCTATCCAAGCTGCACAAAAGTTAGTAGAATATCTTACCCCTGATGATATCCTCTCAGTGGTCATTTATGATGATGTTCCCGAAATAATTTTACCTCCCCAACCAGTCATAAATAGAGCATCTATTAAACAGCAACTCCGAAAAATTTCAGCTAGAGGTTGTACTAATTTAAGTGGGGGTTGGTTAATGGGATGTGATCAAGTGAAAACTCATGTATCTTCCCAACAACTAAATCGAGTTTTATTACTAACTGATGGTTTGGCCAATGTGGGAGAAAAAAGACCAAATATTCTGACAAAAACAGCAGAAGAAAAAGCCAAACAGGGAATTATTACCACAACATTAGGATTTGGCAGTAGCTTTAATGAAGACTTATTAATATCCATGGCCAATGCAGGAGGAGGAAACTTTTATTTTATTCAATCTCCTGATGAAGCTGCCGATGTTTTTGCGATTGAAATGGAAAGTTTAGTCTCGGTTGCTGCCCAAAATTTAACCGTTACTCTAAAAGAGGAAAATAACACTAAAGTTGTTGATATTTTAAACAGTTATCGTCAGGATAAAAAAGATAGTAATTTATCGCTTTTCTTGGGAGATGTCTATCAATTTGAACCGAAACCTCTAGCAATTTCTCTCTCTATTCCCCCACAGTTTCAGCCAGGGAATTATGACATTTTAACTTTAGCTTGTCGCTATGAAACTGTGATTAATGACAGTTTGCAGCAATGTCAAGAAGAGGTGAGGATTTCCATTAAAGTAGGAGATCAAGAAGAAAGTCAAAATATTGCAACTGATCCTCAAATTTTGGGAAAAACCAGTCAGTTAAGGATTGCTAAAATTAAGGATAATGCAATTGCTTTAGCTGATCAAGGTAATTATCAAGAAGCAGCCGAAAACTTGCGAAAATTTGCTGATAATTTAAAGCAAAAAGCTTTAGCAGAATTTTTTGAAATAGCAGAAGAAATTAGTCAGCTTGAATATTATGCAGAAACCTTAGAAAATCGACGATATAGTCAAGGAATTCGCAAAGAAATGCGCGATCAATCCTATCAAAGTCTTAGTCGTAATCGCAGTGATTTAAAATTGCGCGGGGTTACATCGGGATCTGCTGAACAATTAGAGGCTATTTCTGATGCTAAAGAAGGGGTTATTGTCAAATGTGAACGGATTGAAGGAAAGTTAAGAATTCGGGTTATTTCTGAAGGATATGATCAGACTTTAAATGTTCAATTTCCTCGCAGTATTCGTGCCGAGGGAGTAAATTATGTTGTTGAAAATATTGTACTTTCTGCTAATGGGACTTTTTATCGGACTTCAGGAAAAATTCAACGGTTGGTGAAACCAGGAGAAGAAAAAAAAGCGAGTCAAACAACTGCTAAAAATCAGGATCTTAAAGCCGTTAAATCTTCTCTGACATTAGCTGATTTAGAGGAAACAGATACAGTTGGTAATGGGATATTAATTCAATGTGTAAAAGATGGTAAAAAATTAAGAGCCAGGGTCGTATCAGATGGCTATAATCCTGATTATAATATTCGTTTTCCTCGTAATATTCGTCAAGAAGGTATTCTTTTTCTGGTTGACGGTATTAAAGAGACATCTCAAGGCGGTTCATATATCGCTCTAGGTAAAGTGCGCCGTTTTATTCAATAAGTTTCCTTTTAATGAGCCAGGACTGAAATAGGGGTAACTCATGAATTATTGTTATTTCAGTCCTCACACCTAAAGTTGATCGCAATTGTGTAACTTTCTGTTAATATCTTAGAGAAACGTTAAGAAACATTACAAATCTATATAAATGAAGTTATTGATCGTTGGCGCAACAGGAACCCTAGGGCGGCAAATAGCACGTCATGCCCTAGATAAAGGTCATCAAGTCCGTTGTTTAGTCAGAAATGCCAGAAAAGCCGCTTTTTTAAAAGAATGGGGCGCAGAATTGGTTATTGGGGATCTCTGTAAACCTCAAACTTTACCGCCAGCCTTAGAAGGAATGGAGGCGATTATTGATGCCGCCGCCGCCCGGCCAACGGACACCCTTTCCATGAAACAAGTAGACTGGGAAGGGAAAGTTAACTTGATTCAAGCTGCCCAAAAAATAGGGGTTAACCGTTATATTTTCTTCTCCATTCTCAATGCTGAGAAATATCCTGAAGTGCCTTTAATGAACATTAAACACTGTACAGAGAAGTTTTTAGTTGCATCAGGGTTAAATTATACGATTTTGCGTCCTTGTGGCTTTATGCAGGGCTTAATCGGTCAATATGCTGTCCCGACCTTAGATAACCAGGCAGTTTGGATTACAGGAGAAAGTAGTCCCATTGCCTACATGGATACCCAAGATGCTGCTAAATTGACTATTCGCGTCTTAGAAGTTCCCGAAACCCAAAAACAGACCTATCCCCTGGTGGGGACTAAAGCTTGGACAGCAGAAGAAATTATTCAGTTATGTGAGAAATTATCGGACAAAACCGCTAAAATTGCCCGTGTCCCCTTGGGACTGTTACGATTTTTACGGGGCTTTACCCGTTTCTTCCAATGGACGTATAATATTTCTGATCGCCTAGCGTTTGCAGAAGTTTTAGCCAGTGGCAAATCATTAAACGCCTCAATGGATGAATTTTATCAGACCCTAGGCCTTGATCCTAAAGAGACGACTACCTTAGAATCCTATTTACAAGAGTATTTTAGTCGTATTCTTAAAAAGCTCAAAGAAATCGATTACGAAAAGAGTAAATCGAAAAAGAAGAAGAAAACCCCCTTTAAATCTTCTGTTTGAGTTAACGCTGACACAGGATAGCTCATTGTGCCAAAAATAGGCATTATTTTTAACGATCTCAAACCCGTTGCTTGTCAAGTTGCCACAGACTTACAGGCACAACTGACAGCTAAAGGCTGGAATGTTATTTTAGAGACTGGCCGAGGTGGACTCCTCGGTTATTCTCAACCCGAACGTCCCGTCTGTCATACTCGTATAGAGAATTTAATCCCTCCCCATTTTGATGAGAATATGGCCTTTGCCATAGTTTTAGGGGGAGATGGTACTGTTTTGTCTGCTTTTCGACAAGTGGCCCCCCGTGGTATTCCCTTATTAACGATTAATACGGGACACATGGGCTTTTTGACGGAAATTTATCTTAATCAGTTATCGGAAGCCTTAGAACAGTTGTTAAGGGGAGACTACGAGATAGAAGAACGTACCATGTTGACGGTACAACTACTTAGGGAAGATACCTTACTGTGGGAAGCCTTATCTTTGAATGAAATGGTCATTCATCGGGAACCTTTGACCAGTATGTGTCATTTTGAGATTAAAATCGGCAGACACGCCCCTGTGGATATTGCTGCTGATGGGATTATTTTATCGACTCCTACGGGTTCTACAGCCTATTCTCTCAGTGCTGGTGGCCCGGTAGTGACCCCAGATGTGCCAGTGTTTCAGTTAGCCCCTATCTGTCCCCATTCTTTGGCTTCTCGTTCTTTGGTATTTTCTGACAAGGAAGCCGTTAGTATTTTTCCCGCGACTCCTAATCGCATGGTTTTGGTGGTTGATGGCAATGGGGGATGCTATGTCTTACCAGAAGATAGAATTAATGTAGAAAAATCTCGTTATTTGGCCCGATTTATTCGCTTAGAATCTCCTGAATTTTTCCGTATTTTAAGGGAAAAATTGGGATGGGGATTGCCTCATATTGCTAAACCTACTTCTGTGGAATTACCTTGATTAAGGTTTATTTTTTAGCTAGTTTTGGTGAAAATCTGTCTAAAAATCAAAAGAACGCCTTAAAGCCCCTAGGTTGTCTTAGGTCTATACATTCTGGTGATCGCCTCAATAATAACTGAAAATTATATGAACTAAGATTCATATAAACGAGAACGGTAAATAATTAAGATAAAATAAGTATTAATCAAGTAAAAAATTAATCTAGTTTCTAATCGTCATTAAATAGAAGCAATGTTTAATATAAAAAGGGGATGCGAGATAAAATTCTTCATGAGTATTCAGAGGTTGATTTAGGTGTTCTTTGCAATACGTCTCAAGAAAATATCCCTGATTTAATTGTCAAAATGCAAACTGTTATTAATCAACAACAAAGTTTTGTTTTAAAGGAATTTCTAACAGTGATCTGAAAAGAATCCCCCGTTGCAGCGAGGCTTAACGGGGGGAGTATGTCAAGAATGACAGTATATTATTATTTTATTTTCAGGCTTCAAAAAGTTGTGATGTTATTAGGTTTAATTCTCTATACCTGATTAATTTCTATCACATTCCCATCAAAATCTTTAGTAAAACAAGCAGCCCTTCCCGACTGACTCATTTGCACCGGATGACCATGACTTTGTAACCGTCCAATCAGTTCATTTAGGTTATCCGTTCCCAAAGCAAAATGAGGATTACGCCCCCATTTCTCCCCATTAGCTAAACTTATTTGTAAACCAGGATGAACCATTAAATGAATTTGATACTCGCCAATTTGATACCAAATACCCGGATATTTCAAGGAGCGATCAACCTTTTCTAACCCTAAAATCTTGCCATAAAATTTCTCTGCTTTCTCCAAATCAGAAATCAGAATTGCTGTGTGCAGACAGTTTGTAATTTTCATAGCTGATCACCCTTTCCTAACAATAATTAGCCCTAAATAAGCGCGTCTGCCGTTTCAGGAGAAGACGCTAACTCAGCTAAACGTTCCTGTTGATCTTGAGAAATACAAGATTCAATAATATGGTCAATATTCCCCTCCAACGCCCCAGCTAAGCTGAAATTTTGGCCCAGACGATGATCCGTGATGCGATTATCCTTATAGTTATAAGTCCGAATTTTCTCCGATCTTGATCCCGTTCCCACCTGCGATCGCCGCATAGAACTAACCGCTTCCTGTTGTTCCCGTAACTTCAGGTCATACAACTTCGCCCGTAAAATTTGCATAGCCCGTTCGCGGTTTTGCAGTTGCGATCGCTCCTCCGTACAAAAAATCCGAATTCCCGTCGGTTTATGCATCAAATCAACTGCCGTTTCCACCTTGTTAACATTTTGCCCCCCAGCCCCACCAGAACGGGCGGTACTCATGTCAATATCCTTCGGATCGATCTGAATTTCCACCTCATCAACTTCAGGCATAATCGCCACCGTAGCCGTTGAAGTGTGAACCCGTCCCCCCGCTTCTGTCACCGGAACCCGTTGCACCCGATGAACCCCTGCTTCAAATTTCAGCTTACTATAAACCCGTTCTCCCGTAATTTCGAGGATCGCCTCTTTAAAGCCCCCCATATCCGCCAAAGACTCACTCACTAGCTTAACCGTCCATTTTTGAGACTCAGCATAACGAGAATACATTCTCACTAAATCTCCCGCCCAAATACTCGCTTCATCTCCTCCCGTTCCTGCGCGAATTTCTAACATAATATTCTTATCATCATTAGGATCACGGGGCAGTAACAAAACTTTTAACTGAACTTCCAACTGTTCTAATTTTTCTTCTAATTCTGTTACTTCCAAAGAGGCCATTTCCCGCATTTCCATGTCTCCCCCGGCATCTTTAAGAATTTGTTTGGCCCCCGCTAATTCTTCCTGGGTAATCTGCCAAGTTTCATAGGTATTAACCGTTTCTTCTAAAGAAGATCTGGCCTTAGCCACCCGATGTAACTCATCTGGGTTAGTAGCAATATCAGGATCGGCTAACCGACGGGTTAATTCATTATAAGTTTGTTCAACAGATTGTAATTTTTCTAATAGATAAGATTCAGCCATAATATTTCTCAACCTTCATGCTTATACTTCAACAGTAGCCTAATTTTTTAGTTTAGATAAACCGAACCCAGCAGAGTTTCTGCTGGGTTACTTAACTTAACTTGACCGCTATTCTCCCTTGGCATCTGATTTTTTGTCTTGTTTTTTGCCTCCCTTGCCAATCATCGCATAACGTTTTTGGAAGCGATCCACCCGTCCCTCAGTATCAATAATTTTCTGAGTTCCGGTATAAAAAGGGTGATTGCCTGACCACACTTCAACGTTGATTTGTGGCTTAGTTGAGCCAACAGTCATCACTACTTCGCCATTACAAATGACTTTAGCTTCGGGATACCAAGTGGGATGAATTTCAGGTTTTGCCATAATTTAATGTCTCCTAACTAAACAAATCAAGGCCAAAATAAATCCAATTATCGTTTGGAATATTGGGGAGCTTTACGGGCTTTATGTAAGCCGTATTTTTTCCGTTCCTTAGCGCGAGGATCACGAGTTAAATATCCTTCTGCTTTCAAGGGTTGACGATTTTCGGGGGCCAGTTCACATAAAGCTCTAGCCACTCCCAGTTTAACTGCATCTGCTTGACCCGTTAAACCACCGCCATGAGCATTGACCAGGATATCATAGTCATTTTCTAAGCCCAAGGTTTCTAAAGGAGCTTTAATCCCTTGGAGATACTTGGCAATTTGGTTAAAGTAGATGTTACCTGGCTTCTTATTAACGGTAATTTCTCCACTCCCAGGCACTAAACGAACTCTGGCGATCGCCGATTTACGACGACCCGTTCCCCAATAAACGACTTTATCTTTACTGTCGGTTGCTTGCATTATTTATCTCCGTTAGGAATTGTATTGAGAATTAAGGTTTCAGGTTGTTGAGCTTGATGAGGATGATTAGGCCCTGCGTAGACTTTTAACTTGGTAAACAGTTGGCGACCCAAAGAATTTTTAGGCAACATTCCCTTAATTGCTTGTTCAATAATTCTCTCAGGAATTCGGGCCTGCAATTTCTCAAAAGTCTCAACTTTCATCCCCCCTGGTCTACCAGAGTGACGACGATAGAGCTTTTGGCTGCTTTTTTTGCCAGTAACAGCGATTTTTTCCGCATTAACCACAATTACGAAATCCCCCGTATCCATATGAGGGGTAAAATTGGGTTTATTTTTGCCCCGTAAAATCTGAGCAACTTCCGAGGCGAGTCTTCCTAAACGCTGATCCTCTGCGTCTACTATGTACCATTTGTGGTCAAGACTCTCTAGTGAGGGGTTAATTGTTTTGTTCATGGGTTATTGTGATTGATAAGGTAATCAATTGGGTTATCGGCTGAGTTGAGGCCTGGCCTTAACAACCAACAGAATAGGGACTTTGCTGATGCTCCAAAACTTGATTAAACAGAAACAAAGGCTGAGTATCAAACCAAATTTGTGGAGGTAAAGGAAAATCGGCATAACCGACCCTTAATAAACATAATCCCTTGGCTGGCGCGGCATATTTTACCTGGTGTCTCTGTTGGTTTTGCCAGATCTCGGTAAAATTCCCTACAGATCGTTTTCCGCTTCCCACTTCTACTAACATTCCCACCAACAATCGTACCATTCCATACAAAAAGCCATTGGCTTGAATTTCTAGATGAATAAAAGCCCCCCGCCGATAACATTGGGCAGCTTGCACTTCAACCCAGACATGATGCCGTTTTGACCCTGAACGACAGAAAGCTCCTAGCTGGTGCTTTCCGATTAGGGGATTTAAGGCTTCTTGCATCAAAGAGGTTTCCAGTGGATGGTGATAATAGTGCCAACAAAACGGCTGGATAAACAAATTCGGCCGTTTGTCATTGTAGAAGGTATAGCGATAACGTCGCCATTGAGCCGAGAATCTCGCGTGCCAAGTAGGAGGAACTTCTGCTGACCCCCGAATCAAAATGTCTTCGGGTAAGCGTGAGTTTAAAATATTAGCCCACCGAGCCGGAGGAATGGAACTGACATAATCAAAATGAGCTACTTGGGCCGCTGCATGAACTCCCGTATCAGTTCGTCCCGCACCATGGATGGCCACGGGATAATCCAGAACTTGAGCAATGCTGTTTTCGATCTCTTCTTGAACGGTTCGGTGATTAGTTTGCCTCTGCCAACCATGAAAACGAGTTCCCAGGTACTGAATGACCAGGGCAACCCGTTTTGAGGTTGAAGTTTGTTGTCCCACACTTATCATTGGTTTCCCGTAACACCGTGATCGTTCAAAAGATTAAACCAGTTCAATGATCGCCATTTCGGCATTGTCCCCACGACGGCGCAGGGTACGAACGACACGGGTATAGCCTCCGTTACGACTGCCATACCGTTCTTCGGCAGAAGCAAACAAGGCATGAACCAATTGTTTGTCATAGAGATAACCCAAGGCTCGTCGTCTAGCGGCTAAGGAGCCATCTTTGGCTAAGGTAATCATTCTATCCACTTCTGAGCGCACTGCCTTCGCACGGGTTTTAGTGGTGGTAATCTGACCATGACGGATTAACTCGGTGGCGAGCGATCGCAATAAGGCTTTCCGTTGGTCAGCGGGTTTTCCCAGTAATGGGACGCGACACTGATGGCGCATGGTGTTTGTTTTTCCTCCCTAGGATGATTTCATCGGTGATCAATCATGGACTCAATTTAAGCCTTAGCTTTTTCTTGGGGTAGGGTAATCCCTAACCGTTTTTGTAAGGCTTCAATCACTTCTTCAGCAGATTTTTGCCCAAAGTTTTTGATTTCCAAAAGATCTTCTTGGCTATAATCTAATAAGTCAGCAACTGTATTGATTTGCGCTCGTTTCAAACAGTTATAAGCCCGCACTGATAATTGTAATTCTTCAATGGGAATCTGACTTTGAGGATTGTCATCATCTTGATAATCAGGGGGACTTGTTTCCAACTGATTAAGATCTTTGAGGGGGTTGAACAGATCGACGATGATGTCCGCCGCTTCCGAAAGAGCTTCTTTCGGATTAAAGCTACCATTTGTCCAAATTTCTAAGAGTAAGCGATCTTTGGCTTCCCCCTCTTCTGATCTGATGTTGTCAACACTGTAATTGACCTTCGTCACTGGCATAAAGACTGCATCAATTTGTAAGAAATCGAGGGAAGTGCTTTCCTCTTTTCCTCGTTGGATCGCCTCATAGCCTGTTCCTCTTTCAACTCGGAACTCCATCTCAAGCTTAGCCCCTTCTGTCAAAGTGGCCACGTATTGAGTGGGGTCGATCACTTCCACTTCCGAAGGTAGATCAAATTGTGCCGCCGTCACGGTAGCCGGCCCAGTGACCACGAGACGACCAATCTGAGGTTGCTCGGCGTAACTTTTGAGGACGATTTCTTTCATGTTGAGCATGATTTCTAACACATCCTCCCTCACACCAGGGATCGTGGCGAATTCGTGGTTGACTCCGGCAATCCGCACGGCAGTAACGGCTGTCCCGACTAAATTAGCCAATAATACCCGTCTCAGCGCGTTACCAACGGTTGTCCCTTGACCCCTGTTCAATGGTTCTAGGACAAATTTACTATATTGACTCTGATTTTTTTGAGTCTTAGATTCTATACACTCAATCTGAAATTGCGCCACGATCGTGACCTCCCTTCATTGTCAAATGCCTCCGAGACACGAAATTCCGTGTCTGTATTAACGCCAAATATTCATAGTGGTTGAAGATGGGTAACTGCTGGCTAAACTCGGCGTCGTTTCGGAGGACGACAACCGTTGTGAGGAATTGGGGTAACATCTCGAATTAAGGTAATTTCTAATCCGGCTCCTTGAAGGGCGCGGATGGCTGTTTCCCGACCGGCTCCTGGCCCACTTACCATTACTTCGATTTGCCGCATTCCTTGGTCAATTGCTCGACGACCCGCAGAATCTGCTGCCGTTTGTGCCGCAAAGGGGGTTCCCTTTTTCGCCCCTTTAAATCCACTTGAACCTGCTGAAGCCCAAGAGATCACATCGCCTTTACCATCAGAAATGGTGACGATGGTATTGTTAAAAGTTGACTGGATGTGAGCAACGCCATTGGGAACATTTTTCTTTTGTTTCTTTGCGCCGCTTTTTTTGGTTGGTCGCGCCATAATTTTTCGCTGAAATTTCTGTGTAACTCAATAGCCAATAAATACCGATTATTTCTTCGCTGGGGCTTTTTTCTTCCCGGCAACGGTTACTCGTCTACCGCGACGAGTTCTTGCGTTGGTTCGAGTTCGCTGTCCCCTGACAGGAAGCCCTTGACGATGACGACGACCTCGGTAAGTGCCAATGTCTACCAATCGCTTGATGTTCATTGCTTCCCAACGTCTCAAATCTCCTTCGATTTGATAGTTAGTTTCGACATAGGCCCGTAAGGTCGCTACGTCTTCATCCGTTAAGTCTCTGACACGGGTGTCAGGATTGACTCCGGTTTCTGCTAGAATTTCTTGAGATCGTGATAAACCAATACCATACAGATAAGTTAGCCCGATTTCGACACGCTTATCTCTGGGCAGGTCTACGCCAGATATCCTCGCCACGTTTTCTCTACCTCTACAATGTTTGTGTTTGCCTTATGTTGACTGTGTGAGGGCAGTAAACCCCTAACCTTGACGTTGTTTGTGTTTCGGGTTAGAACAAAGTACCATTACCCGCCCCCGCCGCCGAATAACACGACACTTTTCACACATTTTTTTGACTGATGCTCTAACTTTCATGGATTTTTCTACAGCAGGACTGCAAGCTTATTATTATAGCAAAAATTGCTTTTTAAGTCAGCTAATATAGTAATTTCAGTAATTGGGTTGAGGAATTTATGACTTCCCTTGCCCTTTACTTTTTACCTTTCAGCCGATAGGTAATTCTGCCTTTGGTCAGATCGTAAGGAGTCAATTCGACTTTTACTCGATCGCCTGGTAGAATTTTGATGTAGTTACGGCGGATCTTACCGGAAATATGGGCCAAAACGTTAAACCCATTGTCAAGATCCACCCGAAACATCGCGTTAGGAAGAGATTCCGTCACCGTTCCTTCCATTTCAATCAAATCTTGTTTTGCCACAATTTAATGCCTCAAATAGTATACTTAGGAAAGCCTTGACTGAATTTAATTGTTGAACTTTTCTTTTACCTTAAAGAAAGGTCAGGGTCAACTTTCCCTTACATATCTTAGCAAACCTCCTTGTTACCCTTGTTTTTTCGCCGAATTTAACCCAACCCCTAGGCAACTACTTCTTTTAAGGTAGCAGTCACTTCTTGGGGCTGACGATTACCATCAACAGAATAAAGTCGTTCCTGTTGACGATAATAATCAAGCACAGGTTGAGTTTGTTCTCGGTAAACTTCTAAACGACGACGAATGGTATCTTCGTTATCATCCTTTCGCCCTCGTAACAACAGGCGTTCAATCAGCACCGCATCTGGAACATCTAAATTGATTGCCTGTTCCGAAAATTGAGGCAACTCATCAAGCAGTTGCTCTAAAAACTTGGCTTGGGGAACATTACGGGGAAACCCATCTAAAATCCAACCTGTTTGAGCATCATCCTGACTTAATCGTTCCTTGATCAAGCCTAATAATAACTCATCCGGTACCAGTTCCCCTTTATCCACATAACTTTGGGCTTGATGTCCGAGGGGAGTTTGTTGGGCGATCGCTTCTCTTAACATTTCCCCCGTTGAAATATGGGGAATCTGTAATTGTTCAGATAGCAGTTGCGCTTGGGTTCCCTTTCCCGAACCAGGTGGCCCTAAAAAAATTAATCCCTTCCCTTTCGTCATAGTTTTATCAGTGTTTTTTAGCTCTCATCAAAACATGGGTGAAGGAACCCGAAAGTTCCTTCACCCATGTTTTACTGTTTAATCATGCCCTCATAGCGTTGAGAGATGACATAGGTTTGAATTTGTTTAGCGGTATCAATAGCAACCCCCACTAAAATGAGCAGAGAAGTCGCCCCTAACCCTCTGAAGGTTGTTACCCCTGTGGCTCCCTCTACCACCGTGGGAACCGTGGCCACAAAGCTTAAAAAGATTGCTCCCAAGAAGGTAAGACGATTCAATACCCCTTCTAAATATTCTTTTGTTTTTTCTCCTGGCCGAATGCCAGGAATACTGGCTCCCATTTTCTTCAGATTCTTAGAAACATCTTCAGGATTAACAATCAGGGAAGCATAAAAGTAGCTAAAAAACAGAATTAAAAGGGAATATACCCCAACATAAACCCAGGTTCCCGGACGCAAGGCATTGGCCACTTGTACCAAAACCTGACTCACTGCCCCTTGATTGCCAAAAAATCCTGCCAAGGATTGCGGTAAAATCAAAACCGCTGAGGCAAAAATAATAGGCATGACCCCCCCTTGATTCAGTCTTAGGGGTAAATAACTGGTTCTTTCCCGATAGAGTTTGCGCCCTACCTGACGACGGGCTGAAATAATGGGGATACGTCTGGTTCCTTCTTGAACAAAGACAATGCCCACAATCATAATTAAAAAGACCAGTAACAGGATAACAACTTGAGCGACGGCTCCTCGTCCCCCTGTTTGGGCATAATCGATAGTTTGTCCTAAAGTTCTGGGTAAACTCGCTACAATATTGACAAAAATCAATAAAGAAGCCCCATTCCCAATCCCCCGTTCCGTAATTAACTCGGATACCCACATCACAAACATGGAACCCGCCGTTAAAGCGAGAACGGTTTCTGGTACAAACCAAAAACTATCCACCAGGGCATATTGTTTCAGTAAACCAACGGTAATGGCTGTACTTTGAATAATGGCCCAACCCAAAGCAACATAACGGGTAAATTGGGAAATTTTTCGCCGTCCGGCTTCCCCTTCATTTTTCTGTAAATCTTCCAGGGAAGGAATCGCTGCAGTTAACAACTGCATAATAATGGAGGCATTAATATAGGGAAGAATGCCCAAAGCAAAAATCCCTAGGGTAGAAATCCCACCCCCAGTAAAGATATCTAAAAATCCCAACACAGGACTATTACTAATCGCCGCCACAAATTTGACCCGATCAATACCTGGAATGGGAATAAAAATACCAAAGCGAATTAAAATTAATAAACCAATGGTAATTAACAGCCGACCCCGAAGACCGGCTGCTTGAGCCATTTGTAAGAATGTCTCTTGTGCTGTAGGCGTTTTATCTCGACTGACAACCATTAATGGCAACCTCAGTTATCAAATGATTACTTATTAATTTTGACATTTTACTCGGAAGCCGTTGACAAGTCTTGACATTTACCCCCTGCACTTTCAATTTTGGCTTTGGCACTTTTAGTAAAAGCCGCCGCTGTAACCGTTAAAGTAACAGTTAACTCGCCGTCTCCCAAGATTTTGAGGGGGCCATCATTAGTGGTAATTAATCCAGCCTTCATCAAACTTTCTAAGGTTACTGCCGAGTTAGAAGGCAAGGAATTCAATTTACCAACGTTAATAATGGTGTAGCACTTCTGATTAACGAGGGGAAAATGTTTTAATTTGGGAACACGGCGATAGAGGGGCATTTGTCCCCCTTCAAATCCCGCTTTAGTTCCTGTACCTGAACGGGATTTTTGTCCCCGCATTCCAAACCCACCGCTGGCCCCTTGTCCCGCAGAAATACCCCGTCCAATGCGACGACGGCGTTTAGTGGAACCAGGTTTTGGGGTAATGTCATGAATTCTCATAATTCTTTTTTTGGCTTGAACAACGCTAAAATTGAACCATCAAAAACGGTTCTGGGTTTATGTATAAAGATGCTCTAAAGGAATCCCTCTTTCTTCAGCAACTTCAGAAAAAGTTCGCAGGCCTTCGAGGGCATCAATGACGGCTCTGGCATTATTCAGAGGATTATTTGATCCCAGTTGTTTCGCCAGAATATTCTTAATCCCTGCCAATTCTAAAACCGTCCGTACGGCTCCCCCAGCAATTACCCCAGTACCAGGCGCAGCAGGGCGTACAATGACTTTAGCTCCACCGGAAATGCCTTTGGCTAGGTGAGTAATAGAACTCGATTTAGTCAAAGAGACATCAATTAGTTGTTTTTTTCCATCAGCGACCCCTTTACGGACAGCCCCGATGACATCTCCGGCCTTACCAACGCCAACGCCAACTTGGCCATTTTCATTACCGACAACCACAATGGCCCGGAAGCTTAATTTTTTACCCCCTTTAACCACTTTGCTGACACGGCGAATTTGAATGACTCGCTCTTGCCAGTTTGTTTCTTTTGCCTTCGCTCGGCTAGTTTTACGACTTTTTGCCATAGTTATTACCACTGTCAGTGAAAATATTAATCCTTTGCTTTAAAACTGTAATCCTGCTTCACGGGCTGCTTCAGCTAAGGCTTTCACTCGACCATGGTAGAGATTACCGCCGCGATCAAAAACGACTTGTTCAATGCCTTTGGCCAGAAGCCGTTCGGCGACTAATTTACCCACAGCCGATGAAGCTTCACAGGTAGACCCTGATGAGACAGTCGTTTTCAGATCGGCTTCCAGGGTAGAAGCGGCAGCTAAGGTATGTTGCGCCACATCATCAATCACTTGAGCATAGATATGATGATTGGAACGAAAAACAGCTAAACGAGGACAATCTGGCGTGCCAGTAACTTTTTTGCGAACGCGCCGATGGCGACGTTTTACAGATTCTCTGCGTGTGATTTTCATGATTATTTCTTACCTGTCTTACCCGCTTTACGTCTGACCATTTCACCCAAATAGCGAATGCCTTTGCCTTTATAAACTTCTGGGGGGCGAACGGCTCGAATTTGAGCAGCAATGTTACCGACAATTTCTTTGTCAATGCCGGTCACAATTACTAGGGTATTGTTTTCAACGGCCACCTGAATACCTTTGGGCATAGTCATCTCAACGGGTTTACTATAACCAACGTTGAGGGTGAGTTTAGTCCCTTGAGCTTGGGCCCGGTAGCCCACCCCTTGGATACTGAGACGTTTTTCAAAGCCTTGAGAAACCCCGTCAACCATATTGGCCACTAGGGTACGACAAAGACCATGACGTTCGCGGGCGGTTCGTGATTCGTCTTGTCGCTCGACGAGGAGAGTTTCACCGTCTTGAGTCACATTCACTTTACCTGGCAGGTCAAGTTCTAGGGAGCCTTTTGGCCCTGTGACGGAAATATGTTGCCCTTTAATGTCAACGGTGACTTTTTTAGGAAGTGAAATTGGGCGTTTACCAATACGAGACATAGGTCAGTTATGAGTTATCAGTTATCAGTTATCCAGTCAACGATTCACTGAAAGACTACCAAACGTAGCAGAGAACTTCACCACCGAGGTTTTGACGGCGTGCTTCTCGATCAGTCATGATTCCTTTCGAGGTGGAGATAATGGCGATGCCAATGCCACCAAGGACACGGGGTAAGTCTTTGCGATTGGAGTAAACTCGCAAGCCAGGCTTACTAACCCGTTGCAGGGTATTAATAATTGGCTGACGGCTTCTGGCTTTGTATTTTAGGGAGATAACGAGATATTTTTGTACTCCCTCTCCTGTTTCTTCAAAGCTGTCGATAAATCCCTCTTCTTTGAGGACTTGGGCGATACTCCGAGTCATTCTGGTGGTGGGAACTTGAGTCGTGGGATGACGTACCGCACAAGCGTTGCGGATACGAGTGAGCATATCTGAGATAGTGTCGTTAGGTGCCATTATTGCTGATGAGTTTCTCCTGTAAGGGTTAGGATTGACTAGGTACGGAAGGGCATTCCCATTTCTTTGAGCAAAGCACGCCCTTCTTCATCAGTCTGGGCCGTGGTGATGATCGAGACATCCATTCCTCGAATTTGATCGATGGTGTCGTAATCAATTTCTGGGAAAATGAGTTGTTCGCGGATGCCGAGACTGTAGTTACCTCGTCCATCAAAGCTTTTGGCACTAATGCCGCGAAAGTCCCGAATCCGTGGCAAGGCTATATTGATCAAACGATCTAAAAAAGCATACATTCGTTCCGAGCGCAATGTTACCATTACCCCAACGGGCATTCCTTCCCGGATTTTAAAGCCCGCGATCGCTTTTTTGGCTCTGGTGACAACGGGTTTTTGTCCAGTAATGGTGGCGAGTTCGCTAATGGAGGACTCTAAGGCCTTGGCGTTTTGCGAGGCTTCTCCGAGTCCTCGGTTAACCGTAATTTTGACGACTTTGGGAACTTGGTGAATGTTGCTGTAGCTAAACTGCTCTTGAAGTTTAGGAATGATCGTCTCTTGATAAAAGGTTTTTAGTCGGGTTTGGGCCATTGTATTTCTGTCCTTATCCCTGGGCTTGGTCAGGGTAATTAATGAATTAGGTAATCTGGGAATTACTCAGGAATTAATCGATGATTTCCCCTGTTTTTTTCAACATCCGCACTTTACGACCTTCTTCTGTCACGGTGTAGGCGATGCGGCTAGCCACTTGTTCTTTGGTCGAGTACAACATGACATTAGAACTGTGGATCGGCCCTTCAAAGGTGGAAATTTGACCAGATTCCCCTTCTTGTTGGGGTTTAACGTGCTTGGTTCTGATGTTGACCCCTTGAACAGTGACTTGGCTTTTTTTGGGGTCGGTACTCAAAATTTCCCCTACTTTGCCTTTGTCACGCCCTGAAATAACTTGAACGGTATCCCCTTGTTTAACGTGCATTTTGTGACGTTTTGGGGCAGTTTTTTGATTACTCATCAAAGTACCTCCGGTGCCAAGGAAACGATTTTAGTATAGTTTTTATCCCGCAGTTCTCTGGCCACTGGGCCAAAAACACGAGTTCCTTTGGGATTACCATCATTGTTGATGATCACTGCGGCATTATCATCAAAACGAATCGTCATGCCACTGGCCCGTTTAACGGGCTGACGAGTCCGCACAATCACGGCTTTGACGATATCCGAGCGTTTGATGGGCATATTGGGAATGGCATCTTTAACGACGGCAATAATTTCATCCCCAATCTCACCAAAGCGGCAATTTCCTGTGCCGAGTACCCGTAAACACATGAGTTTACGGGCCCCACTATTATCAGCGACATTGAGATAGGTTTGCTGTTGAATCACGGTAGTAATTGGGTGATTAATGAGAGGTTAAAATTTCAGCGACGACCCAACGTTTGGTTTTGCTGAGGGGACGGGTTTCTTGAATGCGAACGCGATCGCCTTCTTGACATTGATTCTCTTGATCATGGGCTTTAAATTTCTTGGTTTTTACCATGATCTTGCCGTATTTGGGGTGAGGAGAGCGATTTTCAATGGCAACCACTACGGTTTTATCCATTTTATTGCTCACCACAACCCCGACTCTTTCTTTAACTGCCATAATCGGTTTATTCCTCCTCTTGTGGAGACGAAGGGCTAATATCTAGTTGACGTTCCCGTTCCACGGTCAATAGTTGAGCCATGCGATGACGAGTATGCTTAAACTCATGGGTTTTTTCTAAGCGGCGGGTGGCTTGCTGAAACCTCAAATCAAAGAGTTTACGCTTGGTGGCCAGAATTTCTTCTGTCAACTCCTGATCACTGAGTTTTCTCGCCTCTTCTATCTTCGGTAGTGCCATCGTTTAGATATACTCCTCTTCGCGGGTAATAAACTTCGTTTTGATGGGGAGTTTTTGGGCGGCTAGGCGCATGGCTTCGCGGGCAATGGGTTCTGTTACCCCTGATAACTCAAACAAGATCCGCCCTGGTTTAACCACGGCGACCCAAAATTCAGGGGAACCTTTCCCTGACCCCATCCGAGTTTCTGCAGGGCGCATGGTGACAGGTTTATCGGGGAAAACCCGAATCCAAATTTTACCACCCCGACGAATATAACGAGTCATGGCCCGTCTCCCTGCTTCGATCTGACGGGCTGTAATCCAACAGGGTTCTGTCGCTTGGAGAGCATAATCCCCAAAATTCAGGGTACTGCCCCGATAGGCCAGCCCTCTCATACGGCCTCGCTGTTGTTTACGGAATTTAGTTCTTCTAGGACTAAGCATTTTACTTATCAGTTATTAGTATTCAGTTATCAGTTATTCAGTTATCAGCTACTTTATCTTGTTAGTTTTGACTGGTCACTGAGCCTGATTACTGTTCATCAGATCGGTCTTCAAACTGTTGACGACGACGGCCTCGCCGTGGGTTTTGGGTCGGTGCTGGGGGTGCGGGTTCTTCTTGACCGGGAATAATTTCCCCTTTGAATACCCACACCTTCACCCCTAAAATGCCATAAATGGTTTGAGCCGTGCGATAAGAATAGTCAATATCGGCTCTCAGGGTATGAAGTGGTACGCGGCCTTCTCTAACCCATTCAGTCCGCGCAATTTCCGCCCCGTTGAGACGGCCGCTGACTTGGATCTTGATGCCCTTGACTTCTGCCCGTTGGGCCCGTTGAATGGCTTGACGGACAACTCGACGGAAGGAAACCCGTCGCTGTAATTGTTGAGTAATATACTCAGCTATCAAAGCGGCATCTGCGTCAACCCGTGAAACTTCAATCACATTGATCCGAATTTGGCGGTTGCCACCGAGTTGTTGTTGCAGTCCAACCCGCAGTTGTTCAATGCCACTGCCGCCTCGACCTACCACTACCCCAGGCCGGGCCGTGTGAATGGCGAGATCAATTTGATCAGCTTTGCGTTCAATGCGAATATCCGCAATACCCGCATTACTCAGGTTTTTTTCAACGTACTGGCGAATTTTTAGATCTTCTTTTAGCAGATCGGGATAGCGTTTAGTATCGGCATACCAACAAGATTTATGGTCTTTGGTGATGCCGAGACGAAAACCAATTGGATGAATTTTTTGTCCCATTTGCCTCTAAGGGTTGCGATATGAGCAGTTAGCTTTAGTTTTTCGTCACAGCAGGGGCGACGGCTACCGTAATGTGACAAGTCGGCTTACGGATTTGATAGGCGCGTCCTTGAGCCCTTGGTCGAAACCGTCGTAAACTCGGGCCACCATCGGCATAGGCTTGGCTAACGATTAAGGTGGCTCGATCCATACCTTGATTGTGTTCGGCATTGGCTGCGGCTGAGCGTAAAACCTTTAAAATTGGTTCACAGGCCCGATAGGGCATGAATTCCAAAATTATCAAGGCTTCGCGGTAGGAACGGCCGCGGATTTGGTCTAATACCCGTCGTACCTTAAAGGGGGACATACGGACATAGCGCGCAATGGCTTTGGCTTCTGTTGTCGTATCAACTGCCATGGTTATCTATTATCAGTAGTTCGTATTGGTTATCTTCGACCGGATTTTTTATCGCTTTTCGCGTGGCCTCGAAAGGTTCGCGTCGGGGCAAATTCCCCTAATTTATGACCAACCATTTGTTCAGAAATAAAAATCGGAACGTGTTGTTTCCCGTTGTGAACGGCGATGGTATGGCCAACCATGAGGGGAACAATCGTCGAAGCTCTAGACCAGGTTTTAATTACCTGTTTATCTCCTTTCTCATTGAGTTTTTCAATTTTAGAAAGGAGACTATCTGCGATGAACGGGCCTTTTTTGAGAGAGCGTCCCATAAGCAATTACAAGAATGAAGGTTCAATGGTTCGAGAAAAGTGGTTAACCCTAATTGCGACGACGCACAATGAGACGAGAACTCGCTTTTTTCTTGTTACGAGTCTTCGCTCCTAAGGTGGGTTTACCCCAAGGAGTCACTGGGCCACTTCTCCCGATGGGAGCGCGTCCCTCTCCCCCTCCATGGGGGTGATCCACTGGGTTCATGACGCTTCCTCTCACATGGGGTCTACGGCCCAGGTGTCGTTTGCGTCCTGCTTTCCCTAATTTTAAATTTCTGGCATCGCTGTTACCGACTTTCCCGATGGTGGCATAGCACTCTTTTCGCACCATGCGGACTTCTTTGGAAGGTAATTTCAAGGTAACATAGTCCCCTTCTTTGGCCACCAATTGGGCTGAACCCCCAGCAGCGCGAACCATTTGTCCGCCTTTTCCGGCCACCAGTTCAATATTATGAACGTCGGTTCCCAAGGGAATTCGGGACAAGGGCAGGGCATTTCCTACCTCAAAGGGGGCATCTTCTCCAGATATTACCGTTGTGCCAACGGTAACGCCAGCAGGGGCTAAAATATATCTCTTTTCTCCATCTTGGTAGAAAAGGAGGGCAATACGAGCGTTACGATTGGGATCATACTCAATCGCTGCAACTTTAGCCGGAATACCATATTTATCCCGTCGAAAGTCTATAATTCGATAAAGCCGTTTATGACCGCCGCCACGATGACGACTGGTAATAACCCCGCGATTATTGCGCCCTTTCTGGTTGTGTTTATACGTTGTTAGTGATTTTTCCGGCTCACTTTTAGTGATTTCCGCGAAATCCGAGACAGAGGCCTGTCTGGTTCCTGGAGTGTATGGCCGATAGGTTCTAATACCCATGATTATCTGTTATTTTTGGTCAGTGAATAAGGGAGTCACTGGTTATCATAATGAGGTCGGGAGAAAAATTACCCGATTCAAAACCAGCGTTATACGTCAGGGAAGAGGCCGATAGTGTCCCCTTCTTCCAAGGTGACGATCGCTCGCTTGTATAGGGATTTGTAACCAATAAACTTACCGACACGACGTTTCTTGCGTGGGGGACGGGCAGTGTTGACCCCAATTACGCTAACCCCAAATAGACCCTCTATAGCTGCCTTAATTTCGGGTTTGGTCGCTTTTAAAGCTACATCAAAGACATATTTGTTCTGCTCTAAGAGCCGGGTCGCTTTTTCAGTAATGATCGGCTTGATCACTAAATCAGCCAGGTCACGGGGATTATCTTTAATCATTGTAAACCTCCTGGATTTTGGCTAGGGCTTCGGAGGTGGCGACAATTTTGTCGGCATTGAGCAGATCATAGACGTTGAGTCCATCAGCCCGCAAAAGCTTGACATAGCAAAGGTTTCGAGCGGATAAATAGACGCTGTCTGGTGAGTCTACTAGGATTAAAGCCACTTTTTGGTTTGCTTCGACACCCCAACGACTTAGGGCTAAGGCGAGTTCTTTGGTTTTGGGTTGGGGCAATTGTTCGGCAAAGTTTTCCACCACAATTAAATCCTCTGCCCGACTGCCTAGGGCCGTTCTCAGGGCGAGTCTTCGTTCTTTGCGGTTCATTTTGAGGTTGAAGTCTCTGGGTTTGGGTCCAAAGATCACCCCACCACCACGCCACAGGGGGGAACGGTTTGATCCCGCTCTGGCTCTCCCTGTACCTTTTTGTCGCCAGGGTTTGCGTCCACCACCTCTTACTTCGGCTCTGGTTTTGGCGGAAGCCGTGCCTTGACGGGCATTAGTAAGTTGACGAGTGACGGCGCGATGGAGAATGTGAGAAGCATTCTCTTCTTTTGCCACTTTTAATTCAAGGGTTGCCTGGCCAACTTCTTCCCCTTGCCAATTTTTAACGTTACAGTTAACCATTTTTCTTTATCAGTTCTCAGCTTTATTGCTCGGTTTTCCTGGGTTTTAGTTACTTACCGACGGTTTTGGCCGGGGTAATACTCAGGAGACTCCCTTTTTTGCCAGGCACGGCTCCTTTAATTAATAAAAGGTTACGCTCTGCGTCTACTCGCACAACTTGTAAGTGACGAGCGGTCACTTGGGTTGCCCCATATTGACCTGCCATGCGCTTACCAGGATAAACCCGTCCTGGGGTGGTTCCGGCTCCGGTTGAACCTGGAAGGCGGTGGTTTTTCGAGCCGTGGGTCATATTGCCTCGTTTGAAGTTATGCCGCTTTTGATAGCCGGCAAATCCCCGTCCCATTGAGGTTCCAGCCACATCAACGATGTCACCTGTATTGAAGACATCGGCTTTGAGGGCTGAGCCTAATTCATAGGCGGCGGTATCATCAACGCGGTATTCCTTCAGATGGCGTAGAGGAGTTGCTTCTGCTCTTTTTAAATGCCCTAATTCGGGTTTAGTCAGGGCTTTTTCTTTGACTTCTAAATAGCCAATTTGGATGGCACTGTAACCATCTGTGTCCGATGTTTTAACTTGTGTAACGGTACAGGGGCCGGCTTGAACGACTGTCACAGGAATAGCAAGTCCTGATTCTTGGTCGAAAATTTGGGTCATGCCGAGTTTAGTACCGAGGAGACCGATAGCCACGGGTTTTTTCCTCTAGGGGCTAGACAACATTGTTCGGGAGGCATTAGCCGCCCCAACAGGCGGGATAGGTTCTCCCCGCTTGCTTTATGAATACGCACTAATTTAAGTTAGGCGACATCAATATAGACAGTTAACGATATGTTTAACCTGCTTGTGAAAACGGGTTAAGTTGGTTCGCCGTGACTCTCCAAGACTTAAAGAATTGTTTCTTCAGTATCTTGAAGCGGCTTGTGTCCTTTTAGGTCACCTAAGGTCGATGGACTAGCTTTTGGCCACAATCACACATTGTATATGAAATTGGATATAAAAGGCAAGGTTAATTGTAATTTTTTTAAGTCATCCCAATTCCTGAAAACTTGTACTACAAATCAGACTGTTGTTGTCAGGGTCAACGGCCGTTGACCCCTACCCATTCCTCGTCTTAATCTTTTAATAATTTTGATAATAAGTTTATTTTAGTCAAAATACTTGACTTTCCCCCCTCTGTGCTACGATTCGAGCCTTTAACGAAACAAACTTCAACCCTATTATGTAAAGTAAGTCTCAACCCATCACTGCGACCAAATTTCCTAAGCTTTTATTTGAGAGGAGTTAACGGCTGTTAGCTCCTATTTTAGATCATTAAGTAGCTGTAAGGGAATAAAACATGGTTAAGTCCTGTTGTTTGCGGGCAGAATAGTATTATGCCCCTACGGATTAATTGTTGCAGGTAATTGGAAGCCAATTATCATCTAAAATTTGCTCTGCATTAGCGATAGAATCAACAGGAAAAGTATTAGAAGGAAGTCGAGTTTTTTTGCAGGTAATTTTTACTGCGTCTTTATAAGACTTTTCTATAATTTGTCTTAGATAAGGCTTCAAACTAGGACTATCTTCTAATAACTCTTTAATCTGAACCCGAAAATTTTGAATTTCTCCTTCCCATCCTGCTTGATTATACTCTCTTTCTGATTTCCAGTAAGCTAACTTTAAAAAGTGTTCAAATAGACGAGTTAATAAACTTTTTAAGGCTCGTTTATCATTTCTCGTCATTCCCTCTATTTCCTCTAATAAGTTTTCCCAATCTACTTGAGAATATTCACTGTTGCGAAGTTGTTCTAAAGTGATTTCTAACCAGAGTTGATAATCTTGATCGTATAACTTTTCTGTTGATAATTTTGTTTTTCTAATCATAATATTTTTCTTAATTAAGAGAATGCTGTCAATTGAATTTTGTTGTCATGCCCAAATTGCCATGTAAGATAGAATTAGCAGACTCGATCAATATTATTATATGCTCACTTCCGTTCTCGACTCGTCAGTTTCCCATGCACCCACTATTGTTAATCTGGACAATGGTTTAACGATTATTGCTGAACAAATGCCTGTAGAAGCAGTTAACCTCAATGTCTGGTTGAGGGTGGGTTCAGCGTTAGAATCTAATGAGATCAATGGGATGGCTCATTTTCTCGAACACATGGTCTTTAAGGGGACACCAAGCTTGAAAAGTGGAGAATTTGAGCAAAGGATTGAACAAAGAGGAGCCGTTACCAATGCAGCTACTTCTCAAGAGTACACCCATTTCTATGTTACCAGTGCGCCAGCAGATTTTGCCAGTTTAATGCCTTTACAATTGGATGTGGTGTTAAACCCCAGTATCGGGGATGAAGCCTTTGAAAGAGAACGATTTGTGGTATTAGAAGAAATCCGTCGCTCTGATGACAACCCTCGTCGTCGCACCTTTTATCGAGCGATGGAGACTTGTTTTGAAAGTTTACCCTATCGTCGTCCAGTATTGGGGCCAGCTTCGGTGATCGAACAGTTAACCCCGCAGCAAATGCGGGATTTTCATGCCAGTTGTTATCAACCAGAGTCAGTAACGGCAGTTGCGGTGGGTAATCTTCCGGTGGAAAAATTAATTAAACTGGTGACGGATAGTTTTGACCAAACTTACAGTCCAAAACCTCAAGTTTCGGAAAAATTTGAAGGGTTAACTTTGCCTTTTTCTGCTGAACTGCCTTTTACTGATATTGTTCGTCATAATTATGAAGATGAACGTCTGCAACAAGCGCGTTTGATGATGATGTGGCGGGTTCCTGGATTACTTGATTTGAGCGAAACCTATGCTTTAGATGTTTTAGCAGCAATTTTAGGACAAGGAAAAGTTTCTCGACTGTTTCGGGAGTTACGGGAAGAAAAGGGCTTAGTATCTCATGTGAGTGTCAGTAATATGACCCAAAATATTCAAGGAATGTTTTATGTAGCGGCACAATTACCATCGGAAAATCTGGCAGAAGTAGAACAAATTATTGCTAAACATTTACGGCAGATTCAAGAAGAATCAGTTACATTAGCAGAATTAGAAAGGATTCAGACTCAGGTAGTGAATCGCTTTATTTTTAGTAATGAACGACCAAGTGATCGCGCTAATCTTTATGGCTATTATTATTCTCAACTGCAAGATTTAAGTCCGGCCCTAACTTATCCTGCTAGAATTCAAGCATTGAGTTTAGATGATATTCAAGCCGCAGCGCAACAATATTTGTCTCCTAATGCTTATGGTATCACAGTAGTCAAACCGACTGTTTGAGATTGTTAATTGTTAATGGTTAATTGAATGATGTGGACACAAATTACTGAACATATTAGCCAAACCACCGGAGAAATCTTTCAAATTGAAAAACAACGTTCTGTGAGTGGGGGATGTATTAATCAAGGGTATTGTCTGATTGGCAAAAAGATTAATTACTTTGTAAAAATTAATCATGCTTCTCAGGTAGAAATGTTTGCGGCTGAAGCATTAGGATTAAAAGAAATGTCAGCAACTCAAACAATTCGTGTTCCTCAACCGATTTGTTGGGGAATGGTTGAACGCTCTAGTTATATTGTTTTAGAGTGGTTAGAATTTAGCCAAGCTTCTAATCAGTCTTGGGAAGAAATGGGGCGAAAATTAGCAAAAATGCACGCTCATCCAGGAGATAAACGATTTGGTTGGGAGCGTAATAATACTATTGGTTCGACCCCTCAAGTCAATACTTGGACAGAAAATTGGGCAGATTTTTTTGCCGATCATCGGATTGGTTTTCAGTTAAAATTGGCGAAACGAAAAGGGGGAAGTTTTGGAGATTATACTCAAATTGTCGAAAAAATTAGACATTTATTAAGAGAAATTAAACCGCAATCTTCTCTTGTTCATGGGGATTTATGGTCTGGTAATGTGGCAGTAACAGAAGCAGGAGAACCCGTTATTTTAGACCCGGCCACTTATTATGGTGATCGAGAGGTTGATCTAGCCATGACAGAGCTTTTTGGGGGGTTTCCTGCGGCTTTTTATCGGGGATATAATGAAGTGTTTCCCTTAGCTGAAGGTTATAAAAAGCGGAAGATAATTTATAATCTTTATCACATTTTAAATCATTTTAATTTGTTTGGAGGGGGCTATGGTTCTCAGGCAAATTTTATGATCCAAGAAATTTTAATCTTTTAAGTATTATAGATGAAATCAAAAAAAGAATCCTGCTAAAAACTGAGCAAGGTTGTAGAGACGTTTCCTGAAACGTCTCTATGATATTAGTTGAGATCAAAAGAAGGTCGAGACTTGCGTTGTGTTGTAATTTGTCGTAGTCTGTCTAAATATTTGGAAACCACAATGCTTCCATCTTCATAAGTTGTGAAAACTTTTTTCTCGCTAACCCCTAAAGGCGCACCTTTTGCATGGCTATTATATTGGCGCATCATTTGGGGAGAAAGAGGTTGATGTTTTTTATTAGAGACAATAATTACTTCAGGGTTACAATAATTAAATACTTCCTGACAATAACCGGTTTCTTCTCCATGATTAGCCGCCACAAACATATTAACTCTTTCTAACCGTTGGCGAAAATTAGCTGATTGCAAAAGATTATACCAGCCATCGGTTTCGAGATCACTTGGTAAGATCATGTTAATGTCTCGATATTGAATAAAGGTAACGAGACTTAAATTGTGAGGGGCTTGAAAATCTGGGTATTTATTCCAGAAAAATGAAAGTTTTAGTTCATCTATTTCGATAGTTTGACTGCTATCTGTCAGATTAATTAAACTATGATCGAGAGATTGAGGAAACCGTTTAAAGGCAGAAAACTGTTCGGTATTGACCGTCGGATTAGCTACTAAAAAATGGATCGGAATATCATGCTGCCAAGATTGATTGACCAATGCAGGAAATCCCGCTAAATGGTCTTGGGTGTAAGCTGGAAGCACTAGGTAATCTAGGGAATGACAGTGCTTTTGCCAGATATATTGTGAGGGTTGGAATTGACTTCCTGAACCACAATCAATTAGGATTGCGTGGCGATCACTTCTGTCAATAGCCGCACAAAATCCTTGTTCTACCTCGAAAATTTGAATATCTATCATACTTTTGGGTCTTAGTGAGAATATGGTATAACTAATAGCCCTCCTGTCATCATAGGGGATAACCTTATCTTTACCCTGTCTTTTTATTCTTTTTTAAGCTCTCAATTTTCTTGGCAATAACTATTCATTTGACTGCTTAATTCTTGCTCTTTTTTTCCTAATTGTTGAACTTGTTGCTGCATCAATCTAGCGGTACTAATATCTTGATTGTTTAAGGCAGAAACAAATTGACGGGTCGTATCCGCATTCCCTTGATAAATTTCAGCAAACCCCATTTGATATTCAACTAACTGTTCATCTTCAATTTTTAATTGCTTCATTTGTTGAGCAGTTTCTTCAAAGGAATCTGCTACTTGTAAAACTTTTTTAATGTCTTTGGTTTGACGATTATTAGAACTTTCTTCGGCAATTTTTTGAGTAATTAAGATTATTTTTTGACACTGAGAAATTTTGTTTTCGGCACAGCTTCCCAACCATAAATTACTGGAAATTATTAGTATGTAAAATCCAGAATAAAAATAAAATTTTGTCTTTCTTTTCATCATTTTTGGTTACTCAAAGTGTTAACTAATGTGTGAATAAGATAGGTTAATTGAGTTAGTTGTTCTCTCGATTCTGTTTGAGCATCGACTAAAGTTTGGATGGACTCAGTTAAGGCAAAAATTTGATAGCCTTGCTGTTGAATTTGATGTTCTTGTTGTTGCACTTGTTCAGCAAGGGTTTCCATTCTTTCTGCTAAATGTTCTACGGTTTCAGTGGTGGCAATAACAGCTTCCCCCATGCGTTCGAGAATTGATTCTATTTGTTCTGTTGTGTGACTCATTGGGTTTCTCAATCATTAATTTTTAAGGTTATCTATGTCGCTTTTGATGCCATTTCCAAGCATGATTAACAATAGTTTCAAGGTCAGAATATTGAGGTTTCCATCCTAAAATTGACTGAGCTTTTTGACTACTTCCTACTAACATTGGGGGATCACCTGGACGGCGATCGCTTTCTTTAACTAAAAAGTCAATTCCGGTGATTTTTTTGGCAGTATCAATGACTTCTCGCACAGAAAAGCCATTGCCATTCCCTAAGTTAAACATTTCACTATTTCCCCCATTTAAAAGGTATTCTAAGCCTAAAACATGGGCTGAAGCTAAATCATTAACATGAATATAATCTCTAACTGCTGTGCCATCAGGAGTCTCATAATCTGTGCCAAAAATAAAGAGATGATCTCGTTTTTTTAAGGCTGTTAATAAGGCTAAGGGAATGAGATGAGTTTCGGGGGTATGATCTTCTCCTAACTGTCCCGATGGATCGGCTCCCGATGCGTTAAAATAACGGAATATAACAGATTTTAGTCCATAAGCCTGATCAAAATCTCTTAAAATTTGTTCTACCATATACTTACTAGAAGCATAGGGACTGACAGGATTATTGGGATGATTTTCTGTCATAGGAATTGCTTGAGGCATCCCATAAATAGCACAGGTAGAAGAGAAGACAAACTTATGAATATTAGCGGCGATCATGGCCTCTAATAAAGTGAGGGTTCCCGTGACATTATTTCGATAATAGATAGCTGGATTGTTAACAGATTCTCCTACTGCAATAAATGCCGCAAAGTGCATCACAGCAGCAATATTTCGAGTTGAAAAGATTTGATCCAAAAGGGGGCGATCGCTAGTATCTCCCACAATTAATTCAGCTTTTAAAACATCTTTGACTAACTCAGCATGGCCATAGGAAAGGTTATCAAAAACAATGACTTCATAACCGGATTTTTGGAGGGATAAAACCGCATGGGAACCAATATATCCGGCCCCTCCTGTCACTAAAATTGTGGGTTTACTGTTAGACACAACAACTCCTCAAACTGGGGTAGGTACTCAATTAAGACCAATAGTAACAGCGATCGCCGCGACAAAGAATCAGCACCTAATCAATTTTACCGATTTTTTTGACTTCCTAGGAGTTTCAATAATACTAATTATTCCTTGTAATTAATCATTACTTAAGTTAAACAACGAATGGCTTCTAATAACCCTCTGGCCTTATTTAAGGTTTCCTCATATTCCTTTTCCGGTTGAGAATCAGCTACTAATCCGGCCCCTGCTTGTACGGACACGAGATGTTGATTACCCCCTAAAGGACGTACCACCATAGTGCGAATAGTGATCGCGGTGTTTAACTGTCCTTCAAAATCATAATAACCATACACTCCTGAATAGGGGCCCCGTCGTTCCGGTTCCAATTCATGGATAATTTCCATGGCCCGAATTTTGGGCGCACCGCTAACGGTTCCTGCCGGGAAACAGGCTTTAAATAAGTCCCAAGGGGTTTTATTGGGGGCCAATTCTCCAATCACATTACTAACAATGTGCATGACATGGGAATAGCGTTCAATCACCATTAATTCATCAACGGTGACACTGCCTTTACAACAGGCCCGGCCTAAATCATTCCGTCCCAAGTCTACTAACATGACGTGTTCGGCGATTTCTTTGGGATCTTCTAATAAATCTGCTGCTAAGGCCTGATCTTCAGCGAAGGTTTTACCCCTCGGTCTGGTTCCGGCAATGGGGCGTAAGGTTGCTTTAAGGGGCTTTCCTTCGATTTTTTCGGCTTTAACCATCACTTCAGGACTTGAGCCAATAATCTGCCAATCCCCAAAATTATAATAGGCCATGTAGGGGGAAGGATTAATTAGGCGCAGGGAGCGATAAAGATGAAAGGGATTATCACTATAATGGGCTTGTAAGCGTTGGGAAAGTACAACTTGAAAGATATGCCCTGCACGGATATATTCCTTCGCTTGACGCACATTCTCGCAAAATTGAGACTGTTCTGTATTACTTTTATAAGCTAGGGGAGCAGATTCTGCTGATTTCGGGTTTAATTCTAAGGGTTTGGCTTCAACGGGTAAGGGCAATTGTAACTTTAAGACCAATTTTGTGACGCGATCGCAAGCCTGTTGATAAGCTTCTTCCAGATTCACTGCGGGATCGCGTAAATCTGCATAGGCGATCGCCCAAATCTTCCGTTTCACCTGATCAAAAATAATCAGATGATCTACTTGCATCCACACCCCATCGGGTAAATCATCAGGGGTGATGGGATAAATTGGGACACGGGGTTCTATCCAATTGATTAATTCATAGCCCCAAAACCCAAATAACCCACCGATACCAGAGGGAAGTTGCGGTAAAGTGACAGGTTTAATGGCAGCTAAACAGTCCGTCAAAATTTCAAAGGGGTTGCCTTCAAATACGTTAACCGTACCATCTCGATAGGTTTGGCGAGTGGTTTGTCCTCTCGCTTCTAATACCCAAACGGGATCACAACCTAAAAAGCTGTAGCGTCCCAGGTTTTCGCCGCCTTCCACTGATTCCAGTAAAAAACTATAGGGTTGATCCGCACAAACCTTGTACCAAGAGGAAACAGGGGTTTCGAGATCCGCCACCCATTCCTGATAAACAGGGACAAAATTACCCTGCTTGGCCAAATCAGAAAACTGCTCAAAATCGGGGAACATCATAATATCGCTTCGCTCGAAGTCTAAAATTAACTTGTGACTTCTTGAATTGTGAGCAGTGGCCAGTTACCAATCATTTTCCCTTAGTTCAGGCTTATCAGCTTATTCCGATAAGTCAGCCCTAATTTGTCCTAATTGGTTCCTGGCCACCATCGTTAATTAAACGTCATAGGGGGCGTTCCCTGAGAATTTCAGGGTAACAGGTTCTGGGTTATTCCCAATTTTTCTGTCTTTCTTGCCGTTAAATTCACGACCTTCATTGACTTTTTCGGGGAAGACTCCATCAGCGGGATGGAGATATTGGGTTTCACCGCTGGGATAAATGCGGTAAATTTTATAATCTTGGATTCTGGGCTTAAACTTTGTCCGTAACTGGGTTCCCAGGGCTAGACATTGTTCTTTGCGGGCTAAGTATAGGAGGTTTTCTCCTTCATTCATGATGGCGGCCCCACCTGTGGGCATTTCAAAGACTTGCTCTGTGGAGCTTGTCCAGGTGATGGCATATTTTTCTTCGCGTTCGGCTTTTGAGAGTAAGCCTCCGGTGCTGCCACCGAATTTGGGAAGTTGTCCTTTAAGCTCTTCTGCCATGGTAATTTAATTTCCCTCAAAAAGGTGTTTTAGGGCATCGTATCACTGAGATCCTCTTTGTTACCTAGGTTAGTAAAGAACTGTAACAATTGACCGTTAGATTGAGGGGCTGATTAACTGAACTTATTCACAGGCCCCCTCCGTAGGGGTAATTGATGAATTACCCGTACCGGTAGTGCTGGGGCGTAAGTCCTGATGATGAAGGAAGCAAGGGGAGCAGGGGAAGGAGAGGCCTCAGAGGAAGAAAAGCTTTTTGTAGAAATAGATAGCTTGCAATAATTTTGAGCAGTCACAGAGAAATAAAAAGACAAAGTGAAAAACCTATCCAATTACTAATAAAGTTCATAAAGTTCATTTTTTATACTTTTTCTTGCAGTAAATATGGTTTTTTGTTATTGTTTTAATAATGGAAAATAAATCAAGTCAAACAACAATTAAGTATTGTGAATAACAATCATGTCTTTCATCGCAATTATGTCTCTATTGGAGTATTCTTTCTCCTGGTACTTTTCTTTTTAATTTTTAGATCTTTTGTCGTTATATCAACAGATCTTTGAATTGGTATATTGATCCTAAGAAAACCAATCAGATTTATCAAAATATTGGAAATAATGTTCAGCTAATTAATGTTATTGTTACTCCAGCGATTCAGGAAGCTGTTAAAGCATCAACTCCTAAAAGGAATGCTGAAGAAATTTTAAAGCAGAGAGAAATACTTAAGCAAGAAATTGATAAAAGTGTTGCGAATAAACTCAAAAAATATGGAATAGAAGTGGTGGATATTTCCCTAGTAAATTTAACCTTCTCAGATGATTATAAAAAAGCAGTAGAAAGAAAGAAAATCGCTGAACAAGAAGCTGAAACTGCTCGAAAAGAAGCGGAGGCAGTTATTGAACAGGCTAGGGGACAAGCGGAATCTCAAAAATTGTTAAGACAGTCCCTAAATCCACAACTCTTACAAAAACAAGCAATTGAAAAATGGGATGGCCGTTTTCCTACTGTTATGGGGGGAAATGGAAGCTTACCATTGATTAATATTGACCCTTCTCAAACATCTCCCTTAAATCCTTAACTCAACAATAATCTTACTGCTACCTCAAATAAACCGAATCTCAGATCATAATTTAGCTTGTCTTGAGTTACAATGAATCAAGAGATCCTTAAGACCGTTGAAACAGTTATTTGGACTGGCCATTAATCTTATCCTATTGGCAAACCTAACCGCTGTGAGTGAAGAAAATATCCATCAGACCACCTGTTATCATCGTCAAGGCAACCAACTGGTTAATTCCCAAAGTTGCACAGTAACAATGGAATATGACCATCCTGAGAATGGACTAAACTGGAAAATTGTCACCCGTAGCGGCGAAGTTCATCACTACCGCAACTCAGGAACAGGGATCGAATTATGGAGTCATCTTAATCGAGCTTGGGTGAAAGTGCAACAGACAGACTGGTTTCCTGAAAAAGAAGGCATTCTCTGTTGGGATGACTTCTGTGCTGACTGGCGAGAATTACCCTTAGATTAAATATGAACTCAGACTATCAACAAGGCAGTCTCATTGAATTAGAAATTACCGATCTCAGTCACAGCGGAGATGGTGTCGGTAAGTTTGAAGGTAGGGCCATTTTTGTGCCTGATACGGTGAGTGGCGATCGCATTTTAGTCCGTCTAACTCACATCAAAAGACAATATGGCTACGGAAAGTTACAGGAACTCTTATCTCCTTCTCCTCATCGTATTCGTCCTAGCTGCATTGTTGCCGATAAATGTGGGGGATGTCAATGGCAACATATTGATCCCCATTATCAACAACAAGCTAAACAAAACCAAGTTATTCAAGCCTTAAAGCGCATAGGTGGCTTTGAAGAACCCCCAGTTGATCCCATTCTCTCATCAGATGAAGTCTTAGGCTATCGTAACAAAGCCACTTACCCCTTGGGACTTTCTGCCACCGGAAACATTCAAGCGGGTTACTATCAACGCAACAGTCATCAACTGATTAACTTGAATCAGTGTCCCCTTCAAGATCCCCGTCTTAACCCCTTTTTAGCGGAAATTAAAGGAGATCTCCAACAACAAGGTTGGACAATTTATAATGAAAAAACTCATCAGGGACAATTAAGACATCTCGCCCTACGCATTGGCAAAAGAACTGGCGAAGTTTTCCTGACCTTAGTTAGTACCGAAGCAAATTTAGCCAATCTTGACCAACAAGCCCAAATTTGGTTAGAACGCTATGGGAATTTAGTGGGGGTTGCCCTTAATCATAACCCGGAACGGGGTAACACCATTTTTGGAGAGGAAACCTCAATCATTGCGGGTCATTCCTATATGAAAGAAACCTTTGCTAACCTGGAATTTCAGTTAGGGACTGATACCTTTTTTCAGGTTAATACAGAAGCAGCAGAAACCCTCTTAAACGTATTATTAACTAAGCTTAACCTCACAGGAAAAGAACGCCTTATTGATGCTTATTGTGGCGTTGGCACCTTTACTTTACCGTTGGCCCAACAAGTCCAAGAAGTTATCGGTATTGAAGTTAACCCCACCGCAATTACACAAGCGCGAAACAACGCCCAAATTAACCACATTGATAACGTCAGTTTTCATCAAGGAACCGTCGAAACTATCTTACCAAACCTGGATTTTTCCCCGGATCTTGTGCTGCTTGATCCCCCCCGTAAAGGCTGCGATCGCACGGTTATTGATACCTTGAGAAACATTGAACCGGCTTATCTCGTCTATATCAGTTGTCAACCGCCAACTTTAGCCCGTGATCTGCAACAATTATGTCAAGGGGAACTGTATCAACTCTTGTGGGTACAACCAGCAGATTTCTTTCCCCAAACGGCTCACGTTGAAGCCATGGCACTGGTTAGACATAAATCCCTGAATATGTTAAGATAATATTAGTTAGTTGAATTGGTCTAGTTTGGTTCTCATGATGTTTAACCGCCATGACTTTAATCGCCCTAGTTTCTACTAGAAAATAATTTAAACGTAGTTGAAGGTCAAACAGTTGATATCTGTCTAAACCTTGAAACAAAACAACAAAAAAAACCGACATAAACGATCAGTTATGGCCCTCTTACCTTTCTTATCTCTGTTAAAAATTTTTCAGTTACCTTTATCATCAGATCTAAGAATGTTACCTATGTTGTAACCCCGAAGTTTATTCTAGCTTCAAGCCTTTTTTGCCTTAATCCAATGATGAAAGGGCTTGTTCTGAAAACAGCAAAGGCAAAATCTCAGTCAAAAATTTTAAGTTAGAGGTGACAGCGCGTGATTGCTATTTCCCTACCTCCCGCGAAGAGAAACTGGAGTACAATGAGCTTTACATCCACGCTTTATTTATGCCCAGTGCTAGATTTATTGTTAGCTAATATTCCCCCAGACTTAAAGCCTGAAATCAGACTAGGATTACAAGAAGCTCTCGTTAACGCAGCGAAACATGGAAATAACTTAGATCCCAGTAAGTCAATTGTTGTTAAATTTTCTGTAACAAAAGAAGGATATTCTTGGGTGATCTCAGATGAAGGGAAAGGCTTTACTCATAACTGTGGCTGCGATGACTGTCAAACGAATGACCTCCCTCCAGAAGAATCTGAACATGGCCGCGGACTTTGTTTACTCCACGAAATTTTCGATCAAGTCCAATGGGATCGACAAGGCACACAATTAAAGCTTTCTAAACAGGTTAAGAAAGGCAAACAGAGACAACCGTTGCTTTCTTAACCTGTTTTAATTAATGGGATTATTTTGAGTTACCATGACCAGGACAGGGCAGGGGAGAAACAGAACGATCTAGCCATCCTGCTGCCTGATTTAAGTGTGCCAGGGCTTCTTGGGGCTGTTCTTTGAGTAAAAAGACCAAAGCTGCCGCCAGTTGTTGTTTGGCTTGGGCTTGGCGATCGCCTTTGAGACGGTGCCAGTCATTAGGAGTAATGGTCAGTTGTTCCGCCAACGCTTGAGCTAATTCTAGGGAAGTCGCTGATTTTAGCTGATCGGGGTGAGAAAGTTGAGTCATGGGAGCCAGGGATAATAATTGTAGGGAGAAAGAAAAGAGTCGGACATAAGCCGGATTCTGTTCTGATGGGGAGTTATCTATCTGGGACGCTTGTTACCAAACGCCTCTTGCGGTACACCTAAAACGGGACAGGAAAAAGACCAACCCTTGTCCCTCCGACCTTGCTCTCAACCGGGGTTTACCGAGCCAGCACCTCACGATGCTGCTGGTGCGCTCTTACCGACACCTTTGCACCCTTACCCATTTGACAATAGGCGGTATGTTTCTGTGGCACTATCCTCACGCTCACGCGCACTGGGCGTTATCCAGCAAGTCTGATCTTTCGAGAGTCCGGACTTTCCTCGGATTCGCCTAACGGACAAATCCGCAACTCCCTCGCCAACTCTTTTCCTTTCTTATTTTAATCTTTTTTCAGGGTATAAAACGGCTCAAACCAACCTCGTCGCCAAAAGAAATAGCTTAATCCCCCTGCGATCAATAGCATCACCCCTAAAAGAATAAAATAGCTCCATTTTCCCCCCAGTTCAGGCATATATTTAAAATTCATGCCGTAAAGTCCTGCCAGGAAAGTCAGGGGAATAAAAATGGTAGACATGACAGTTAAAACTTGCATCACCTCGTTCATTTTATTACTCATGGAAGAGAGATAAACATCCATTAATGAAGAGGCTAATTCTCGATAGGTTTCGACAATATCTAATAATTGGATGACGTGATCATAACAATCTCGAAAATAAATTTGAACATCAGCACTAATAAGATCACTTTCTCCTCTAACTAAAATATTGGTAACATTTCTTAAGGGCCAAATAGCACGACGTAGGGCTAATAATTCTCGCCGAACAGTATAAATTTCTTCTAGGTTACTGGTTTTGGGTTTAATGACTAATTCATCTTCTAAGTCTTCAATGCGATCGCCGTAAGCTTCTAACACGGGAAAATAGCCATCAATAATTGAATCTAAGAGTAAATACATTAAATAATCGGGGCCACCTTGTCGCACTTTTCCTTGATTTCCCCTAATTCTTTCCCTAACAATATCAAAACAATCTTCGATTTCTTCTTCTTGAAAAGTCAATAAATATTTACGTCCTAAGATAAAGCTTACCTGTTCACTTTCAAACCCTTCATCATTTTCTTTAGATCGAACCATCTGCACAATCATCATTAATTGTTCATTATAATCTTCAACTTTGGGGCGTTGTGGCACATTTACGACATCTTCTAAGAGTAAGGGATGAAGCTTAAAAATTTCCCCTACTTGCTTGAGAATTGTTTCACTACCTAACCCTTGAACATCCATCCAAGAGATGGTATTTGTTCCCAAATAAGGGGTTAATGCTTTTGGAATAACATCGACTTTACGAACAGCATGATCGGCATCATAATCAATTAAAACAATACGAGAAGGTTGGGCATCAGGTTCAATATTTAAGGTTCCTGGTTCACTTCCAGGTTCATCATAAAAATAGTCAAAATAATCATACTCTTCTTCTTCTGAATTTTCTAACTCATTGGGATTTGGGATTTGGGATTCAGAAATATGAGTTTGAGTCATTTTATCATCCTAATTTACTGTCATTGACATTGGGTTAACATGAATTCGATGAGAATTTTGGATTGGGAATAAACGCTGATCTTATCTTAAAATAACTTGGGAATAATTTGGTCATTTTGTCTATTTTTTTTAGTTCTCTTATTTAGCCAAGTTACGCCCCATAATCACTAAATCTTTAATTTCTCCGTCTAATTGAGCAACTTTTGGCAAATATCCCCATTGTTGAAAGTCATGTTTTTGAAATAAAGTTAAGCTTGGTTGATTATGGGCAAAAATAAAGCCTAATAAAGTTGTTAATCCTAATTTTGGACTTTGCTCAATGGCATATTCTAATAATTTTTTCCCAATTCCTTGACGTTGATAATTCGGAGAAATATAGAGGCTAATTTCTGCCGTATTTTTATAAGCGGGGCGACCATAAAAATGTTGAAGACTAAGCCAACCAATAACTTTTTTATCCCTTTCCATTACCCAAATAGGATAGCGTTCATGAACCCGTTCTTTAAACCAATTTAAACGACTTTCAATGGAAATTTGTTGCAGATCTCCCGTCGCAATTCGACTGGGAATACTGGCATTATAAATGGCGACAATCTCTGCTAAATCTTCTAGGGTTGCGTTTCTAATTTCTCCCATAATTATCAAACCTTTATTGTAGTTTAATGGTTAAATGAAAACGAGTTTTTTTGATTTCAAAAATGTCTACAGATTGCACTAATTCACTTAGTTTTTTGTAGCCATAGTTTCTGGAATCAAAGGAGGGTGATAGCTTCGTTAATTGTGATCCAAAGGGCCCTAAATGGGCCCATCCTTCTTCATCAGCGACGGATTCATAGGCACTTTTGAGCAATTCTAATAATTGTTTATTGCTGGTTAAGTCTTGATTTTTTGAGGCTTTTTTATTGTCTAAAATATCAGTATAAATAAATTTATTGCAAGCAACAACAAAAGCTTCTGGGGTTTTTTGCCGTTCGCCAAATCCATAAACAATTAAGCCTGATTCTCGAATTCTAGAGGCTAAACGAGTAAAATCACTATCACTAGAAACCAAACAAAATCCGTCAAAATTTCCCGTATAAAGTAAATCCATGGCATCAATAATTAAAGCACTATCTGTGGCATTTTTTCCTGCTGTATATCGGAATTGTTGCATGGGTTGAATGGCTAATTTATTGAGTTTACTTTTCCAGCTATTTAACTGATTACTTGTCCAGTCTCCATAGATTCTTTTTACATTAGCTGTGCCATATTTTGCAATTTCTTGCATTAAGGGTTCAATGACACTAGCACTGACATTTTCTGCGTCAATTAAAACAGCAAGTCTTATATTACTTGAACCATTTTCTAAGGATTTCATGGTTATTTAAACTGGCAATATTTTAACTCCTCTATCTAACAAATTCATGGCAAATTACAATAAATTGGCGAGATAATGAAGGGGGACTAAGTTCAGAGGATTAGCTTAATAATAAGCGAATGCTAGGCAAGTTTTAAGGCTGAACTTATTCGTCAAGATCAAATCATTTATCGGCAAAAAGTTCTGACATTAATGTTTCCCCTTGCTCCTAAATTTTGGTTTTTGGGGTGAGAGTTTTTCTTGGCTTTCAATTAGCTCAAATTTTTTGAGTAATAGCTTTACGATATAGTTTTTGAATAGTTTTGAGCATCTTATCAAAAGCAGATTTAGCTGAATCTTGCGCGGGATCAAGTAATTGTAATTTAGTGAGAAGTTGTGCTTCTTGCATTTGCACATCTCCATCACTATAAATTAAAGCACTCAAGGTTTCCAGTAATTCTTGATAGTCATTAGAGGTTGGATTATCCCCTAAATACTCTTCTAACCATTGATAACATTGGGCCGGTTGAACGGGTTTTAATTCAGATAAAAGGTTTTTTAATTCAGTATCTTCAGCGACTCCATGACTTTCAGCCATGTGCCGTAAATAATCCCGTTCTTCTGTTTGAATTATGCCATCAATCCAAGCAGCACCAATGAGAATTTTCAGTAGTTGTTGATTTTTATCGTGAGCATTCATTGTTTTAACCTTAGTTCCTTAGTTGGTGTTTTTTATTTCTATATTCATGATGAAGGATTTGGGAAATAAATGGGGATTCTGTCAACCTTTCTTCAACTTCACCATAAAAAATCCATCGGTATGATGTTGATGGGGTAGGATTTGTAACCACCCTGATGATGTCATAAAAGGGGCAAACTGTGTATCAGACGATGGGGGTTGAATTTGCCAAGAGGAATGGGTGGCTAAAAATTGTTGAATTACTTGCTCATTTTCGATCGCATTGAGGGTACAAGTGGCATAAACTAGAATTCCTTGGGGCTTGACCCAGGTGGCGGCTTGGGTTAATAATTCTTGTTGTAAACTGGCTAATTGCTGGACTTTTTCGGGGGTTTGTTGCCAACGAATGTCTGGGTGTCGATGGAGAGTGCCTAATCCAGAACAGGGTGCATCTACTAAGACGCGATCAGCCGTTTCCCTGAATTGTGGGAGTTGACGGCTATCTCCTTCTAGAATTTTAATCGATTGTAGGCGTAATCTGTGGGCGTTTGCTTGCACTTTTTTGAGACGGGAAGGGGTGCGATCGCAGGCCATAATTGTCCCCTGATCTCCCATTAATTCAGCAATATGGGTGGTTTTTCCCCCTGGGGCGGCACAAGCATCGATGATGGTTTCTCCTGGTTGTGGATCAAGCAAATAACTCACTAATTGTGCGCTACTATCTTGTACTGTCCACCACCCCTCTGTAAATCCTGGTAAATTATGTATGGCACCGATTTTTCCGGTTAATCTTAGGGTTTGGGGAAAATTGGGAAGACGAGTAACAGTCAGCTTTGCTTGGGTTAAGAGGGTTTCAACTTTGTCTAGGGTGGTTTGTAAGGGGTTGATCCGCAAATCAATGGGAGGTGGTTGGTTAAACCAGTCACAGAGTTGCGCGGTGGTTGCTTCTCCCCATTGTTTGATCCAGGTTTCGATGATCCAGTCGGGAAAACTGTAGAAAATGCTTAATTTTTCGACAGGGTTCGGGGGTAAGATTAAAGGATCATCTTGGGTGTTGCTTAGTCGAATATATTGCCGCAAAATACCATTAACGACCCCTGAAAGGCGGTTTAATTGATTTTCTTTAGCCAACTCTACACTGGTATTAACTGCTGCTGAGGGGGGAATATTGTTGAGGTAACGCAGTTGATAGAGGCCCAGATGCAGAATGCGTCGTAAGTCTGGGGGTTGTTGTTGGGCGGATTTTTTGCCGAGTTGATCGATCAGGGTGTCAAGGGTGCGCTGACGACGCATGATTCCATAGACTAATTCTGTGCATAAACTGCGATCGCTTGGGATCAAATTTGTTGGTTTTAAGGCGCGATCAAGGGCAATATCTGTATAGGCATTGCGTCGATCAATGTCTCGGAGAGTGTGTAAAGCGAGTTGACGGCCATTAGTTAGGTTCATAGAAGAAGTTAGAAAAAGGATAATAATTTGTTACCCTCATTTTAACTTTTATCCCTAAATTATAATTTCTTGAACCAAGACAAAGGGTTGCACAATCAGGGTTTTAAATAATTTACTTGGCTCAACATTCCAATCGCTTAATTGTTGGTTTGAGGGTTTATTTATTAATTGTTCTGTGATCCAATGTTCAACGGAAATTTTATCATCTTTAGCGATCGCAACTCCCACCTCTAATAAGTCTAAATTTTCATTCACAACAATGACTGCATCCCTTTGTGCGTGGGGTTTAATATCATTCCAGTTGACATTAGCAAGGTCTTTGATTAAGCGAGTTTTCAGATCTTCCATTATTGGCAATAGAATAAGAGAATATAGGCGCACGGATTCTCCGTTATATATAATACCATGTCAAGTTAAGATTTACAAGGGTTTTTGTGCATCGATTATCATGGTAGGGGCAAAGATTTAGAAAAATATGGTAACTTACGTGAGAAAAAAATGACCAATAAACCATTAGCCGTTGTCTTATTATCAGGGGGGTTAGACTCAGCCACCTCAGCCGCGATCGCTATTTCCCAAGACTATAATATAATTGCCCTTTCCCTGCGCTATGGACAACGCCACGAAAGGGAATTAGAGGCAGCCACTACCATCGCCCAAGCATTAGGCATCACCCAACATTATATTGTGGATGTTAACATAGCTCAATGGGGCGGTTCGTCTTTAACCGATGCCTCCTTATCCCTTCCCCAAGATGGCATCAACCCCGATCTTATCCCCTCAACCTATGTCCCTGGGAGAAATACGGTTTTTATTGCCATTGCTCTCTCCCTCGCAGAAGCAAAGGGAGCAGAAGCCATTTATTTAGGCATCAATGCGGTAGACTATTCGGGCTATCCTGACTGTCGCCCTGACTATCTCCAGGCTTATCAAAGTTTAGCCAATCTTTCCTCAAAAGCGGGACTTGAAGGTAAAGCCCCCAAACTGATCGCTCCCTTGATCCAGGACACGAAAGTTGATATAATCGAACGTGCAGTTAAATTAGGGGTTCCTCTAGCCAAAACTTGGTCTTGCTATCAAGGAGGAATAGAACCCTGTGGGTTGTGTGATTCTTGCCGTATCCGCGATCGCGCCCTGATTGAAGCAGGATATCCTGAATTAGCGACTCCCCAGGGACAAAAGTTTTATCAGAAACGAATAGATCCCTAATCCTGTTAACAATAATAGCATTTTTAGGGAACTTGGTTCAGGAACGCTGACCACCAAAACCTGCAGGTTTTCTTGACGGGTTTCGTTATCATTGCCGATGGTTTCAGCTAATTGACGATTGATTTGTGTTCCTTTGACCATTGTTTTCTTTAAATTTAAGATGTCTGTAATAAAGGCGTTGAGATCAAAATCAACTAAATCATTACTCTCAAAACCTAAGTTATTATTCTGAGGGAAAACATTGTTATTAGGAAAGATTGAACTAGCCTTAAAAAAGGCAACATCACCGATAAATTGGTTGATAGTTTGATTAATTATATTGTTTTCACTGACAAGAGCATTATTAACATTATTAAAAATAGATGTCTCTTGAATGGTAAACTGAATTGGATCTAAAATGAAAGAATCAGAGGAAAGGCTAAAATCAGTGTCAGTAAAAATAAAGCCATTCAAGGTTTGACTAATGGTTTGTGTAATTAAGTTATTATTACCCAAAATAAAGGTATCTTGTAAGCCAAATTGTAGTGAATCTAGTCCTTGACTGGTTAAAAATTTATCTAAAAATTCACTAAAATTTTCCTCTCCTGTAATTCCACTTGAATCATCCAAAAAGAAAAAATCCGTTAAAGTTTGGGAACTTTTTTGACTAATAAAATTATTCTCACCTTCAATATATGCTTGTTGGGTATTATACTGTACCCCATTTAGGGTATTATCATAATTCAAAAAATCATCAATACTGAAATGAGTTAAACTACTATTAACGAAGGGATAATCTAAAACGGTTTGATTAATTTGTTGAGTGAGCAGATTATTAACATTATCTAACAAAGAACTTTGAACATTCAATCTAGGAATCACTGATGATTCTAGTTGAGGAAGATAAACAAAATTTAGGATGAATTGTTGATTTAATTCTTGAGTAACTTCATTAAAACTTCCCTCAATTTCAATATCTTGGATACCAGTCTGGGGAATTTGTCCATTAGCGGAAAAAGTTGTCAAACTGAAAAAACTAATTGATGCTAAACCCACAAAACTAAGATTGTTATTCATTTTTCAATTCCCCAGATATTCCTGCTTATTGAACATCAATAATTAAGTGTTGTTGAAGTTGTCCACTTCCGGCGGTTTCTTGACGAATTTGTGTGTTTTTTCCCTTTAATTCAAGCATGACAGAATCATTATTTGGTGTATAATTACCTGAAATCAAAATTACTTGTCTACCAGGGGTAAGATAAGGAGATAAATCAATAATATTTTGGGAATGATTAAACCGTTGAATTAAGTTGCCATTGAGATAAATTTCTGCTGTTAATTGAGTGTTTTTTTCTCCTGTACTTATGGTCAAAAAATAAGGACTGTCTAACTCAGACTGACTCAGATTAATTTGGGTTTGTTGTTGTTGGTAAGATTGAGAAAATGAATTCCTATTTTTCTGAGTTTGGTAGGAATAACTTCCAACACGATATCTATTTTTCACGGCAATAACTTCTGGTTGTTTATCAGTGTTTATTTCAAAGGTATTGTAGCTAATTTGTCTTGAATTTATTAAATGCTGCTGACTTTTTTGAGATATAATAATAATTATAGTTGCCAGTAAAGCCCCAAAAACTGAAAAGAATATAAAAAATTTTTTATCCATAGTAATTACCTCTCCCTTCGTTGCTAAATATGACCTTAATTGTCTGAAAATAAAGGCTAATGTGTATCAAAAACACACATTAGCGACTCTACCATCCCTAAGCTATTCCAAGCTAAAATTAATAGGGGAAATTCTGAGGGGTTTGAACATTAACCGGGACAACAGTATCAACACTCACTGTTGGGCCATTTACTCCTGAAGGATTACCACTACCCCCGCGAGATTCATGACGAGATTGTTGATCTTGACGTACATTATCTCCCCCAATATTAACCTGAGTCGAGGTACTAGAACTCGCATTACCTGTACAACTTCCTTGGTTATCAAATTGAGTGTTATGGGTTTGTTCTGCCGGAGTTTGTCCCATGTGTAATTGAATACCTGTATGGGATTGTACACATTGTGCAGAAGCAGATTTTGGAGTAAGAACGGTCAGGCAAAATATGCTAGTAACAAACAAAGAACCGACGCTCAAATAGGTAAATTTCATGATAATTTCCTGGGATAATTATTGACAAATATTAGTAGAAATATTCGTTTGTCTAGTGGTTTGACCAGACCCATGAACTCTACTGATTTGATGAGATTGAACACTCCTTGTCCCACAGCGAGTATTGTGAATAGTTTGTGTAGAAGTTGAGGAATTAACTTCCACATCATCTGAAGGATAATCATTGATTTCTCGTTCTATTGACCGTGGAGGAACACTAATTTGTGTGTTTCCTGTATCAACTTGAATACTGCCATTGGGTTCTCGAATAATCCTGACATTTCCAGTTTGAACATTAACGGGTTTAGCTTGAACAATAATCGGCAGACAAACTACTAAAATAGCGATAGTAAACGTAAGTTTTGTCAATTTCATTTCTATCACCTCACATCATTAAGAATGAATCAGAGGTTAGACTTAGTTTAACGGGTTAACCTCTCATCTAACCCCTATATGTTGCTGAAATAACTAAATTAAATTCAGCTAAATTTTGATGGAGGTTTAACGATGACGACGGTCAACATTGCGTTGAACAGTATCTTGTTCATTACGGTTTCCAAACCCTTCTTGATAAGAATCTTGGTAGCTATCTTGTGCGCTTCCGGTATTTTCCCCACTGGGGCCCCGACGACTATTGAGATTAGATTGAGAAGTGTCTTGAGAAGAACTGTTACGATCACCAACTTGGGTATTTACTTGTCCTGAAGTTTGCACATTAGCATTATCAGCTAAAGCGGGAAATGTCATTAAACCAAGGGTAGAGATAGCGATTAAACTAAGGATAGAACCTTTCATGATTTTGACTCCAAAAATTAAAAAAGAAAACTGTAAACTTAACGGTTTGGTTTGACTTGTTAATAAGAGATACAATGTCTCTCATCACAATTTCGGGAATTTAGCTGAAGAAAATTCAGCTAAAAGTTAATCAAGGGTTTAACGATGACGACGGTCAACATTGCGTTGAACAGTATCTTGTTCATTACGGTTTCCAAACCCTTCTTGATAAGAATCTTGGTAGCTATCTTGTGCGCTTCCGGTATTTTCTCCACTGGGGCCCCGACGACTATTGAGATTAGATTGAGAAGTGTTTTGAGAAGAACTGTTACGGTCACCAACTTGGGTATTTACTTGTCCTGAAGTTTGCACATTAGCATTATCAGCTAAAGCAGGAAATGTCATTAAACCGATAGTGGACAAAGCAACTAAACTAATGATAGACTTAAGCACGGGGGTAACTCCAAAAAATCAAAATAAAAAACTGTAAACACAAGGGTGTTGTTTGCTTGTTAATTAAGTAAGCAACACTTTTTAATGAGACATCGGACTAAAACAGACTAGTGAGATGATAAGTCCAATGCTCAACAAATCATGAGATTTAACTGAAGAAAATTCAGCTAAAAGTTAATCAAGGGTTTAACGATGACGACGGTCAACATTGCGTTGAACAGTATCTTGTTCATTACGGTTTCCAAACCCTTCTTGATAAGAATCTTGGTAGCTATCTTGTGCGCTTCCGGTATTTTCTCCATTGGGGCCCCGACGACTATTGAGATTAGATTGAGAAGTGTCTTGAGAAGAACTGTTACGATCACCAACTTGGGTATTTACTTGTCCTGAAGTTTGCACATTAGCATTATCAGCTAAAGCGGGAAATGTCATTAAACCAAGGGTAGAGATAGCGATTAAACTAAGGATAGAACCTTTCATGATTTTGACTCCAAAAATTAAAAAAGAAAAACTGTAAACTTAACGGTTTGGTTTGTTTGGTAATTAGGGATACAGTCTCTCTCAGAGAAATTTCGGAAAAACTGCAGAAGGTTTTTAGAAAAATTTCTGCCAGCGTCATTAAACCAGTCCCAAAAAACAACAGCCAACCCGCCAAAATCCTTTAATGCCAAGGGTTTTAGATAATTGTCATCTTATATATTGATCGGAATTACCGAAGGAAATCCCTAGTATTAATACTTAGGTGAAATCCGATTCTCAGATAACACTAAGTAGTTGATCAAGCACTTTCCCCCAACTGTCCCACCCCGCTACACTCCCAATTGCGGTAAAATAGAACCCTGTAAGTGTATTGTGAAGTCTAATTAATCCTGATTAAATATGTCTCACCCGACTGATATAAAAACCTTGGCCCGTTGGATGTGTGCCGATTTTAGTAATCAAGCACAGGCCTTTGAAAATCCGCCTTTTTATGCTCATATTCGGGTATGTATTCGTCCGTTACCTGTAGCAACTTTTCCCGAACCAAGTTTATTTTTAGAACAAGCTTATGACTTCATGTTGAACCGTCCCTATCGCTTACGAGTGCTTAAATTAAAGGTAATAGACGAGCGAATTGAATTAGAAAATTGTAAGGTAAAAGATGAAGAAGCTTTTTTAGGAGCTTGCCGCGATTTAGAAAAATTAAAAAAACTAACCCCTGACCACCTAGAAGTGATGCAGGGGTGTGATATGTTTGTTGATTGGACAGGAAACAGTTTTAAAGGAGTTGTTAAACCAGGAAGAAATTGTCGGGTTATTCGGAATGAAAAAGAAACCTATTTAGAAAATAGTTTTGAAGTCGATGAAAATAAATTAATTAGTCTTGATCGCGGCCTTGATTTAGAGACAAATGAATTGGTGTGGGGTTCCATTGCAGGAGCATTTCATTTTGTTCGTTGGGCCAGTTTTGCTGATGAAGTTGAGTTTTAAAATCGTTTATCGTCTCATCACTCCTCCATTAAGAACCTGATCAATGCGGACTTGATGAGGCGTTTTTTCTTGGGGTTTCTCTCCTTCCATAATTTCCCGACAAGCAGGACTATTAAAACAAGCTTGTAAATCTTTATCTGACTCTTCTCTTGCCGCAGTTTTAGGATCTTTTTGTCCTTCTGGTGCTTGATTATTTTCTGGTTTTGTGGTAGGAATTGCCTGAGAGTTATTAGGAACTGATGGTAAGGAATTACCCCCAGGAGAAGGGGAACAAATTTGGGATAAATCGAGGGTATTGCCCGCTTCATCAATACCGTAGCAACTAGGAGAAGCTTGAACCTTATGAGAGAGAATGGTTAATCCCATGATGGAGGCAATTATTAAAGTTCCGGTGGTAATAATTCGTTGCATTACTTGAGCCGATAAGTCATCATTAGGGGCAAACAGCCGTTCGTCCCTACTGTGATCGTAGTCCTTGAAGGAAATCATGGGCATCGTCAAATTTACGGAAACTTGTTAATCCAGTTAATTATTATTTTGAAAAATTTCTAACTTCGGTTTAATTACTGTGGGAATCATAGCTAAAATTTGGGTAACAATATCATCAGGGGTTTGTTGATCATTAATCCTAATATGTAAATCGCTTTGAGCATAAAGAGAACGTCTTTGCTCTAATAAAAATTCTAATTTTAAGTTTAGATCCGTTGCTTTTAATAGGGGACGGGTGGTATCTTCAGCAAGACGTTTAATTAATAAATCAACAGGAGAATCCAACCAAATAATTAAACCATGATGTAAATAACTCCAGTTTTTCTGTTGTAGAATAATGCCCCCTCCCGTCGCAATAATACTTTTAGTATAAGCCGCTAACTCTGCCAGCACTTGACTTTCAATGTCCCGAAAGGCTTCTTCTCCCTCGGTGGCAAAAATATCATTAATGGTTTGTTGTGTCACCCGTTCAATTAAAACATCTGTATCAAAAAAACGATAACTCAGTCGTTTTGCTAAAACTTGGCCAACGGTAGTTTTTCCCGTTCCCATCATCCCGATCAAGAAAATATTAACGCCTTGGAGTAACTGCTGCATGGTTATGGTTTCACCTGAAAAATAAACCCCTGTCCTTTACCCTACCCTAAAATCAGGACTGGCTCCAGAGAAAAGTAGATGATTTGCCAAAAGTTGGGTATCCTAGAAACAAGACAACTTTATCAAATCTTTATGAAAAATTCACAAATCCTTGAAAAGCCTTGTTGTATTTAATCTCTAGCCTAGTCAATCTTGACTAATTAGTCAAACTTTCTTTAGTAACTCCCTCACAGACAAGCATAGGAGTCCGTATCATGAGTAATATATGTGATCTCGTTAAGCAAGTATTAGAAACAGGTTATCTCACGGTAGAAGCAGAAGACAGATTGAGACGGTTGTTAAAAAGACATTATAGTGAAGAAGAATTTGATGCCTTTATCCAACTTCAGCGGGCCGCGATGCTTGGCCAAGTTAAGCAACAGTCCCGTGAAGTATCCCTTTGCTAGACCCAACTTTCTTCATCTTCATTCTCATCAAAGTCAGAATTAAGGGAATTAGGTGGGGTTTGATAGGGAGGGGTAATCACTCGATAGTTTGCGTCATAGACTTCGTTTATGGGTTCAGATTTTGGCGGAGGAGTTGGTGGAGTTTCAGGGGGACTAGGGGGGCTTTCTGGTTCTGGAGAAGCAATTGGATCTTGGCGATCGCGTAATTCTCGGTAAGTATAAGAATAAATCGTGCCTTCACGGGAGACGGTTTTCGGGGTTTGAGGCATTTCAAATTCTGAGGACTGATCTTCAATAATCGGGGTTTTTGAGGGTTGGAAGGGTTGAGTCCTTTCTTTGGGGGGTTCTTCAATATTCCACTCCTCATCTTCGTCGAGTTGGGTGTTAGCTTCCCATTCAGGGTTTGGGGGCATTTCCCAATCAGAGCGTTTGGGTTCAGGTCGTTGATAGGGAGTTTCTGGGGGTTCTGGGGGACGGGGACGGTTCGGGGACTTAACGGATTTTGGGGTAGGATTTTGACGGGACGGTCGCCGTAGGCTCGCTTCCGGCGACCGCGTTAATAGTTGTATTAGTAAACTGGTCATAATGCCAGCTACTGCAAAGATGACCACCCATAGACCAAGAGGCAAACTTAGGGAGAATAAAGCGGTTTTCGCCTCAGTTCCTAAGAAATAAAGCACCACAGGCTGTTGATTTTGAATAATAAAAATGCCTGTCCCAACCAACAGTAATAGTAAGATAATTAACCGCATCTAATCTCCCCCTCTTCTCATACTTAATTCGGTTTTCAAAACCCCTTTATAAGTTTGGGTTCTTTTCCCCCCCACACTTCCTAATGTCCCTGCCAACGGGTCAAGGGAACACAATCAATATTTAATTGATCTAGGGTACGAGCGACCACAAAATCCACTAAATCCTCGATGGTTTGAGGGTTATGATACCAAGCAGGGATAGCTGGAACAATTCTCACCCCGGCCTCTGCTAAGGTGGTTAAATTCCGTAAATGAATCAAACTGAAAGGGGTTTCACGGGGGACCACCACCAAGGGACGACCTTCTTTAAGTTGTACATCCGCAGCCCTTTCTAGTAAATCGGAACTTAACCCTGTGGCCAATTTAGCCACCGTACTCATACTACAGGGCATAATCACCATACCCAAGGTCCGAAAGGAACCACTGGCAATGGTTGCCCCCACATCACCCCAACGATGACAGAGGAGTTTCCCTTTGCTAGAAACCCCGGCCTGTTCTCGCCAAAATTCTGCTTGTTGGTCTGGTTCGGCGGGCATTTTAATATTTTGTTCGGCCTGCCACACCATGTAAGTCGCTTTAGAAGCGACCACATTTACCTCATAATCAGCTTCTAAGAGAAATTTTAAGGCACGAACCCCATAAATTAACCCTGATGCCCCACTAATGCCTAAAATTAACGGTTTTGTCATTGACCCTAAATCAGTCCTTCTAGTTCGAGATCTTCGATCATTTGCAGTCCTCTGGGATCTCCTAGCCGCAATAAAGCACTTTTGGCATCTTCTTTTACGCCGTAGTCTTCATCTTCCACTAAGGCTTCCAGTAAAGCATCAATGGCGGTAGCATAGACCACATTAGAAGGGAGTTCCCGACAGAGTTGACCAATGGCCCAGGCACAGTTTCCTCGCACGGCGGCCACGGCATCTCGTCGTAACCCTTCAATGAGAGGAGCCATGGCGGAGATCACGTCTTCATATTCTAGTTTAGCGATTTGCGCGAGACTACTGGCGGCCCAGAGACGCACGGCGGAAATATCGGTTCTGAGGGCGTGGATCAAAGGTTTGACGGCTCGGCGATCGCTACTATTTCCTAGGGCCCAGACGATGCCTTTTCTGACATAACCATTCCAGTCTGTAGCTAAGAGTTCGATGAGGGCGGCCACTGCTTCAGAACTGGTGTTTCTCCCCAAAGCGTAGGCTGCACTGACCCGCACTAGGGGACAGATATCATTTAATAGTTCGATGAGGTGGGGGATCGATCGGGGGTCTTGTAACTCACAAAATGCCCTTGCTGCCAGCATTCGTTGGGATGGATCAGTCTCCCTAAGTTTTGGCAACATTTCCTCTGGATCAGGGGGGGGTACGTTAGCATCTACTGATTCTAAGCGATCCAAGGGGTCATCAAATTGATCCGCACTCTCGATTACACTCAGGTCGTCGTTACTGTGCATAGTTGTTAGAATAGCCTATTCTACACTATTTAACCAGGTTTCTTGTCTCTTGTCTTATGCTTCTTGGTTTTGGACGACGGTGGAAATTTTTCTGGGTACTTAAGTTTTTTCCCTGAAGTTGGGAATCATAAGTAGGAAGCACACTATCGCTGACTACTATTCTCAAGTATGAATACTGATGCTTGTTTAACGCTCACTCCTGGGGAACCTTTAACTTACTGGCAACGTGCTGGACTTGCATTGATCTCACACCTACATGGGGGTCGAGATGTTATCTTAGCGATTGATTTGACGGGAAGTGTGGATTTTAATGAGGAAGGCCAAACCCGTTTACATCAAATAATACAAGATAGTTTGCGTTCAGGAGATTCGGTTTATGTTGTGCCTTTTGCTGCCGAAATTAATCCCCTAACACCTAACCAAAATTCTTGGGGTGAGGGAATTAAATTTCAGGGGAAACAAGAAGACATTGAAGCTGTTTTTCAAAAGATTCCTTTAGAATCTAATGCCAATCTTCGTAACACAGATATTCAGAAAGCAGAGTTATTTGTTTATCGAAAATTAGCACAATTAAATCAATGTCGTCTCTTGGAAAATCAACCTGTTAAGTTTCAATCGGTTGTTTGGATTACCGAAGCTCCTTTGTTAACAGAATCAGGTATTTCTTCAGATACTTGGATAGAAACTCCTGCTGATAGTCCTTTTCGTCAAAAACAATCACCAGAAAGTCAAGAAAGACAAGGATGGATTCAAGCTTTACCGTTAAACCAGCGATCGCAAACTATTACAACTAATAATATCAAAAATTATCAGTTAACCATTGTTGATGTTCCCCCAACCATTCAAGAATTTTGTACCCCTGCTCCTGGAGGAAAAGAAACTTGTTTAGTTAATGCTTATCTGTTGCAAGAACTCTGGCTTCCTGTTCTGGTTTTTGGGATATTTATTTTAGGAAGTATTTGGGGAATCAAGTATTTTTTGAGTTTACAGAAACCCTGGAATCTAGAGGTAATTTTTCCTTCAGATGAAGATAGAGAAAAACAAAAATGTGTCTTAAAAAATCAGCAAAGAATTCCGATTGGAGATGAGGATTTAAGTTCTATTTATTGTCCAGGGGGAGAAATTAGAGGTTATTTAGAACGCCGAGGTAATTATTTATATTTAAACCCAACCAAACAAGCTCCTATTTATTATAGAGGAAAGGAGACTTTGCAAAAAATTAAACTAGAGCAGCAGACAATTAAAATTAATTGTCCTGAGCAATCAAAAGGCGATCAAGACTTTGACATTGTTATTTCAATTATTAACAAATAAGGAAGGTGTCTTACCATGATTCAAGAACAACAAACTCGCGCCATTAAACGGACAATTTGTATTGGTTTAGGGGGAACAGGACGAGATGTTTTAATGCGAATTCGTCGCTTTATTATTGATAAATACGGTAAATTAAATCAACTACCTGTGATTAGTTTTGTGCAAATTGATACTGACAAAGATTCATTTAATAGTTCTGGTTTACCGACTGGAAATACATATCATGGGGAAGAAATTCTGTTTCGTGATGCTGAAAAAGTGATTACTAGCATGACATCCCAAGATGTTGATAATCTATTACATGAATTAGAACATCCTACCCTGTTTGAAGGAGCTTATTCTCATATTGAAAGCTGGTTTCATCCTCAGTTAAAAGGTCATGTAAAAGCCATAGAAGATGGAGCGCATGGCATTAGACCAGTGGGAAGACTAGCCTTTTTTCATAACTATCGCACGATTAAAACTGCTATTGAAAATGCAGAAAATCGTACCAGAGGACATGAAGAATTCTTACTCAAAAAAAGGCTAAATGTTCAGCAAGGATTAGATATTTTTATTGTTGGTTCTCTTTGTGGAGGAACAGGAAGCGGACTGTTTTTAGATGTTGCTTATACAGTGAGAAATCTTTATAAAAAAAATAGTCAGATTTTTGGTTATTTGATGATCAGTTCTGCTTTGTTTGGTGATACACCTATCATGAATGCTAATACTTATGCTGCCCTTAAAGAACTAAATTATTATACCAGCGAAAATACAAAATTTGAAGCTTGTTATGATAAACAATATCAGAGCAAGATTAGTGAAAGTCGTCCCCCCTTTGATTACACTTATTTACTTTCTAATCAAACATCAGGAGATTATAAAATTAATGAAAAAGGTAAGTTATGTAATGTCATAGCTTACAAGATATTTCTGGAGTTTTCTAGTGATTTAGCATCTAAACTTCAAGGACAAAGAAATAATTTTAAAGACCCTATGTTGAGAACGGATGATCATCCATTTAAGATGTGTCAGCAGTATCTTACATTTGGATTATCTGCCATTTATTTTACCCGCGATCGCTTAGTCCAAATTGCCTTAAATCGTCTCACCTTAAAATTAGTTAACTTTTGGTTGGAGGGGATAGGCCAAAGTCCCGAAGCTAATACCTTAATTGAGGGATTTTTACTAAAATGGACATCGAATATTAATGCAGATGATTGTATTATAAATAAGCTAAAAGAAGCAACTCAAGACAATAATAAAAGCTTTGAAAAAAGCTTAAAAAAATGGCAAACTTCTCTAGAAAATCTTGAATTCAAAAAAACAGAAGATATTGACATCGTTAAGCAAGATTTACCCAGAGGATTTCGCTCAGAGTTTCGGAAAGTTCAAGATGGAAAGACTGAAAGTAGTCGAGGAATTTGGTTGACTAATTTAAAAAATAATCAGTCCATTATTACTGATAATTTAACTCAAGATATTGATAGCTTTTTAGCTGATTTATTGAATCCCAATAATGAGAATTTTTCCATTAATAATAGTTTGGCTTTTCTAGAAGCATTAAAAACCAAACTTGCTCAATATCAAAGAAGTTTTGAAACTAAAAAGCAGGAACTTAAAGGAATGTATAGTGATGAAAAAATTGAGCAAATTTGGGCAGAGGCAAAACAAGAAATAGAAGATATTGAACAAAAGTCTAAATTGCCGTTTCTTAATAGTCGAAAGTTTGCCCAAATCAAAGAAGTTATTCTTACGACAATTCGGCATATTTCCCGCATTATTAAACATAATTTTGAAGTTGCAGCTAATGATGAATCAATTAAAATTATCGAGACTTTACAAACTCATGTATCAACTCGTTTAAATCAAGTTTACAGCTTCAGTGATTTATTACAAAAAACCAACTATTATTATCAAAAAAAAGAAGAAGAATTGCGACAATTAAACCTAGATGAGATGAGTGGTGAAGCTATTTTTCCTGAAGCAGATATTGATAGTTGTATTCCCAATAATGGTTCTCAATCACAGCTAGTTTCAGTTACCTATAATATCGCTAAAGAATTAAGCTTTGGGGACTCTTTATTAAGTTTATTAACCACTAATCTTGTAGATCAATCTCAATTACAAACTAAAACTGATTTGGTCATTGAACGATTATTTAGTTCCCTTGGTTTTAGTCAAGTTCAATCAGTGATTAAACGATTTTTAGAAAATTATTCAATTTCAGATCGTCCCAGAAGACTAGAACAAATTTTACAGTCAGCTAAACCTTTATTATCTCTCAATTTAAGTGATCCTCGCTTTTATAATGGGAAAGAAAAAAATAGTCAATTAATTGGATTTAAACAAACAGATGATATTGAAGTAAAACAGTTTAAAGATATGCTAATTAATCAACTCGGTATTCCTGAAACGTCCTTCAAACCCATTCAAGCAGAAGATGAGATATTATTCATAACAGAATATGCTGCTTTTCCTCTGAGAATTGTTAATGATATAACTAGAATGAAAGATCACTATCAGCAACAAGTATCACAAGGCATTTTGCATAATAACCATCAAATTATGTTTACGGATATTATTCCTCATGATGCTAAGATAATAAAAGAAATAGAGTATATTTTTTATCCTTGTATTGCCCTTAATTTACTAGAATATAATCAGGAAACTCAACGCTATGAATTTCCATATTATGACGAATTACATCGAACTCATTATACAGCATCTTTAAGCTATTCTTGGCGAGAAGCATTAGAACAATTAGCCTCTCGTCAAGATATGACAGAGATGATTAAAACATTACTAGATCAAGCAGTTTCTCAAATAAAAGCTAATCCCAATTTGATGAAAGAACAATATTATTCTAAGATTCAAAAATTTGTAATGAATGTAGAAAGTTTATCAGAACATGATCCCAATTTCTTTTATAAGTCACAAGTTATTGGACAAAGAGCAACCACAGAAACCCCAGCAAAAGAAGGAATTATTACTAGGTTTATTGCTCAAATTGAAAATCAAATAAAGCAGCAACAATCCCAAATATCAAATAATAATTTATTATCTTATTCTGATTCTAAACAATCAGGAAATCAGACATCTTTACCTTTAGCAACTATTCAAAATCACCAAAATACACAATCTGATGGAATGAAAGCATTAGAGAAATTAATTTCAATGAAAGAAAATGGTTTCTTAACTGATGAACAATTTGAAGCTGCCAAAACCAAGCTTTTAGGACTCTAAAAAATATTCGAGGATTTTATCATGTTTGACTGGATTAAACTCTTTCCCCCTTATCTAATTTTTCTGACGCTTATATTGGTCATTATTCCGACAATATTGGCTATTTTTTTACGAGTTTTTCTTTATCGATACTTGATCGATGCTGCGAATAAAGTAAGAAGACTGGTGACATTTAATAGTAGTCGTGGGGTTCAACCTAAAATTGTTACTATCTTAGAAGATAGATTTAAACAAGCGAGTTTAGTCTTAGAAAAAGTCAATACTGAAGCATTAGTTGATGGGGTATATAGTCAGGAAAAGTTTAATTTTTTTGGCAATTCACTATCCTGTGAAAAATGGGACTATTTTTGTCGTCTTTTGCCTAATTTATTGTTGGCATTTGGATTATTAGGGACATTTTTAGGGATTACCATTAATTTATATAATTTAAGTGAAACCATTAGTCAAGTAGGGGGAGAAGCTGACAATTTTATTGATAAATTTCAAGTACCTCTCCAAAGTATGGGAATTGCTTTTATTACTAGCTTAATTGCCTTAGTATGCAGTTCTTTATTAACATTAGTTAATCTTCGTTGTAATACCACTTCAGCGAAATATGCTCTCATTAGTTCTCTAGAGGATTATCTTGATAATATTCTACAACCAACGATTGAAGGAAAAACGAGACTTGATCAAGCAATTAATCGCATGGTCGATCAACAGAATGAATTCTTAACGAGATTTCATGAGAATGTAACTCAAGCAGTTAGATCATCTTTAGGAAGTGTTGCACAACAAATTGCTGAAGGAAACAAGGAAGCAACTAATTTAGCAAAACAAGTTTATGAACGTTTTACGGAAACTGCTGGTACATTAAATAGGGGTTCAGAAACTTTTTATCAGTCAGCTTTATTATTGGAAAAACAGGTTAATTCTCTTAAAGAAATTGTTCAACATGAGAATTTTGTGAAATATGCTAAAACTTTAGAAAATAGTGCGATGTGTTTTTTAGAAGCATCAGAAATGATTAATAATAGTCAATTATCTTATAAATTAGTATCTGCAACTGAAAATTTAGACAAAACTCAACAGCAGTTTTCTAATACAATATCAACGGTTACTGAATTAATTAAAACTGTAGAAATAACCATTGTTAATCTTAATGATTCTGTCCATGAAATCTTAAACTTTGGAGGTAAAATAGATGGCGTAAATCAACAATCAAGAGAACTCATTTCTTTGAATAAAGAATATTTAGAAACTGGATCTCTTAGTCTCCAAACATTAGGTGATCGTATTATTAAAAGTCTTGATAGTCAGACCAATAATAATAATCAAAGTAATCAGGTTTTGTTAGAAAAAATTGAACTAACAAGAGATTATCTATACACAATTAAAAGCAACTTTGTTCAACTGATTAATCAACCAACCATTAATCAAGAACATTTAATCACATTAGGAGACAGACTAAGTAAAAATATGATACAAGAAAACGGAAGAACTAATTATCACGTTCAGATTATCACGGAAAAGGTTGAAAAATCTGCTCTGTCTCTAAAAGAAATTGAATCAGTTTTAAATAAACTCACTGTGACACTAAATTCAAAAAGTAATCAATCTTTTTTGGATAACTTAAGCAATTTTAACCAAAAGAATAATTTATAAAAGTGCAATTATGCCTAAAAAACACCGAAATATAAATGAATTTGAAGAACTCAATGTATTTGCTTCGTTCACAGATTTAATGTCCAATGCGTTTATGATTCTTAGCTTTTTATTGTTGTTAGCTCTTTTTCATGTTCTTAACTTAAATAAAAATCTACAAGACTTAAATAAACGCCTAGAATCAGCTTCTCCAATTATTATTGATGAAAATTCAGGGAAATTTCAATTTCCATCAGGTAGTGCAGAATTGACTCCTCAATTAAAACAATATATTGTGATGCAAGTAATACCAGTAATTGATAAAATTATTAGGGAACGAGAGATTGATTTTATTCAGGTAATTGGTCATACAGATGGACAAGCAAATAATCAATTTAGTAACTTAGATAGTCAGTTAGAAAACGTTGCAAATGGCAATCAATTCGTGAAAATATTAACCCCAGGCTCTAATAGTGATTTAGGATTAATGAGAGCCTTATCAGTAGTTCAAGAATTAGAAAAAAACACCAATTTTAAAAAGGTTCAATTTCGGGCGTACTCAGCAGCACAATTGTATTTACCATCAGGTCAATTATCTTCTCCTAATCGTAACTCAGATCAAAGAAGAAGACGGATAGAAATTCGTTTTATTCCTCCTGGACAAAAACAATAAAAATATATTGTCTCTAAAATTGTTTTGCCCATTTATTCCCTTTTCTGCTACGATATAGGTTGCTTTAAAACAGGAAAGGATGCCACGAAAACGATGGCCATAGCTTATATTATCGGATTGGGAAGATCGGGAATTGCTGCTGCGAAATGCCTCAAACGAGACGGGTGGGAAGTGATCTTAAGCGATCGCTCAGACTCTCCTAATTTACACCCAATACAGCAACAGTTACAAACCGAAGGCATAACGGTTAAATTAGGCCATACCCCCACCTTAAAACCCTCTAATTTACCTAATTTAATTGTCGTTAGTCCTGGGGTTCCTTGGGATGTTCCCCTATTAATAGAAGCGCGTAAGCTAGGCATTGATACTATTGGAGAGTTAGAATTGGCCTGGCGGTATCTCAAGTCATCTCCTTGGGTGGGAATTACGGGAACTAATGGCAAAACTACCACTACTGCTTTGGTCGCGGCTATTTTTCAGGGGGCCAAATTAAACGCGCCATCCTGTGGCAACATTGGTTATGCAGCTTGTGAATTAGCTTTAGCTCAATCCCAAAAAAATGACAACCAAGCCTATGATTCTATTATAGCAGAAATTAGTAGTTATCAATGCGAATCATCCCAAGAATTAAGTCCTAAAATTGGTATTTGGACGACTTTTACCCCTGATCATTTAAGTCGTCATAAAACCTTAGATAATTATTACGCTATTAAAGCATCTTTGTTACAACGGTGTGAATATCAAATTTTTAATGGGGATGATCCTTATTTACATCAAATGGGGTTACATCAATGGGCTGATGCTTATTGGACTACTATAAAAGGCAAAGAAAACTTGCTCTGTGATCCCTCTAAAGGGGTTTACATTCAAGATAATTGGGTGGTAGCTTTTGGGGAATTAATTTTACCCCTAAATTTGTTTAAAATGGCCGGTTTTCATAATCAACAAAACCTTTTAATGGCAGTAGCAGCAGCAAGATTAGCAGGAATTGAAAAAGGGGCGATCGCTAAAGCTATAGCGACGTTTACAGGGGTTCCTCATCGCTTGGAATATATTACAACTATTAACGGAATTGAGTTTATTAATGATAGTAAAGCGACTAATTATGATGCCGCAGAAGTGGGATTAATGTCTGTTAAATCACCGGCCATTTTAATTGCTGGAGGGGAAGCAAAAGAGGGTGATGATACGAAATGGATCACCCAAATCAAAGAAAAAGTTGCTACAGTTTTGTTGATTGGTGATGCTGCTGTAAGCTTTGCTAAACGGTTAGAAGAATCTGGTTATAATCGTTATGAAATTGTGGAAACGATGGATAAGGCAGTTAAAAGAGGTTTAGAATTAGGGAAACAAAATCAAGCAAAAGTTGTTTTATTATCTCCTGCTTGTGCCAGTTTTGATCAATATCAAAGTTTTGAAGATCGGGGGGAACATTTTCGGGAATTATGTCAACAAATTAAGTAAACATTGTGGGGTGTAAAATTGCGCCATCCCCCCTTGAATTGATTCAAGTTTGTGGATAGATTATTGGTATCTGGGTCGTCCTAGGGTAGTGAGATAAAGAACCGCTTCAGCGTCAGGAATGCCTAGGACTTCGTTAACTTGATCGTCAAAAAAGCCCCCAATACCACTGACCCCCAAATTAAGTTGAATAGCGGCTAAATTAAGCCGTTGTCCCAGGTGTCCCGCATCCAAATGTAAATAACGGTAAACGCGATCGCCATATTTTTCCACAGCTTTTTGTAAATCAGCCGTATGGAAGATGATCGCCCCTGCATCCCTTCCTAATTCTTGGCCAAGACAAAGATAGTGTAATTCCTGTCGGAAATTTTTAAAGCGAATTTGTCGTAATTCTTGCGCTTTCGGGGCGTAATAATAACACCCTGTATCTATTCCTTGTACCCCAGAAACAGCGATAAAAGTTTCAATTAAACTCAAGTCAAAATAATCAGGAATTGGGTCAAATCCTTGGCTAAGATAATCTTGAGATTGATAGGTAAAGTGTAAGAGAGATTTCAACTCATCTAAGGTCAAATTTGCTCCGGTATAAGCGCGGGTTGAACGTCGTCTGAGAATGGTTTTTTCGAGATCATAAAACTCTTTTCCCCAATCAATAGGGAAGGTTTTTGTCGAAACTTTGAGACAAAAAGGAAAATTATATTTATCTTCTAAAGATTGGGTGTCTGATGAATTCGTAAAAGGTTGAGGAGATTCTGCGGTTTGAATGGCCGTCGCCTGATGAAAATAGGGTAATAATTCCCCATCATCAATCAAAGGATAATCCCTTTGAATGGGAGAAGGTAAAGCATTTGGTTGATAAGTGACTAATTTATCCTGAGTTTGTTTTAACAGATCCGTCAGAGGAATAACCGTAATTACCCCTTCTTTTTCCGGTTCAAGATAGAGAAGTTTATTGAGCAGATGATCTTGAAATCCGCCAATTAAATGAGGCCGATAATGATTAATACTACAAGCTAATTCAATATTCCCTAATAAATGACCGGTATCTAAGAAAATACGTCGATAGGCTCGATCCTCATAACGCCAAGCAGAACGATAAAAAATCGCCGTAGTAATGATTGCTAATTCTGTATTTTCTAAAGCAGAATGAAACCAACAAGCTTGTTGTAATTTTGACCAAACCTCATCGTCCCAAAAATGAACTAAAGAATGAGTTTGAGCTTGATAATTGTATAATCCAGGAGGGAGTAAAGCGGTTCCTTTGGAGATTAAATAAACTTCAGCCGGATAGAGTCCCCCGGCTGAGGGAGCAGCCCTTAAATAAACAGGATTTCCCATGGTGGGAATTTTCGCCGTTAAGCCATAACTACAACCTAATAATCGAGACAGTCGCTGCCATTCTTGTGCTTGGGGAGCGGTGGGTGAAGTTTCCGAGAGATAAGGGGTAAGATCATAAGACTGGCCGATTTTATATTCTTTGAAGGGAACAGGCTGTTTTGACCAATCTAACCCTTGATTTTTAGCGGCAATGGTTTGGGGATGGTACTTGGTTCGTTCATGGTAATGGGTGGCGATCGAAGTTGATAAATTCGGCATAAATCTCACTTAAATCCTTGGGCTTCATTTCTAATTTTAACCTCCACCCCTAAAAGAAATTCTGTTAATTGAAGACTTAATGAGATAATGAGTTTGACAAAAAGGACAAGATATCTGATGCTTATTACCCAGATATCATAGGCTCAATTACACAATTGCGGCAGAGGGATGACTTACCAGCGCGTATTACTTAAACTCAGCGGTGAAGCCTTAATGGGAAACCTAGGCTATGGCATTGACCCCAAAGTCGTGGCCGACATTGCTCAAGAAATTTCTGATGTCATCAATCATGGCATTCAATTAGCGATCGTTGTCGGTGGGGGCAACATTTTTCGGGGAGTCAAAGCAGCGTCGGCGGGCATGGATCGGGCAACGGCTGATTATGTTGGCATGATCGCTACGGTGATGAATGCCATGACGTTGCAAGATGCCCTCGAACAAATGGAAATTCCCACTAGGGTACTGACGGCGATCGCCATGCAGGAAGTGGCGGAACCCTATATCCGTCGTCGTGCGATCCGTCATCTGGAAAAGGGACGGGTCGTTATTTTTGGGGCCGGTTCAGGAAATCCCTTTTTTACGACTGATACCACCGCGGCCCTCAGAGCAGCAGAAATTGAGGCAGAAGTGGTGTTTAAAGCCACTAAAGTGGATGGGGTTTATGATTCTGACCCCCATCTCAACCCTAATGCCCGTCGCTATCAGAGTTTAACCTATAGTCATGTACTCGCCCATGATTTACGGGTGATGGATAGCACGGCGATCGCTCTTTGCAAAGAAAATAATATACCAATAGTTGTCTTCGATCTCTCTGTTCCAGGGAATATTGTTCGGGCAATTCAAGGTGAAACTGTTGGAACCATTGTGGGAGGTTTCTGTGATGTTAGATGATCTCAAAGAAAGTATGCAAAAGTCCGTTGAGGCCACTCAGCGGTCTTTTAATACCCTACGAACAGGACGGGCCAATGCGGCGATCCTGGATCGGGTAATGGTGGACTATTATGGGACGGAGACACCCTTATTTCAGTTGGCTAATATTAGTACCCCGGACGCGACGACGATCACGATTCAACCCTACGATAAGGGCAGTATGGGGCAAATTGAACGGGCGATCAGTCTGTCGGATGTGGGACTAACCCCCAATAATGATGGCCAAATTATTCGTCTGAATATTCCTCAATTAACGGAGGAACGGCGGAAAGATTTGGTTAAATTAGCGGGAAAAATGGCCGAGGAGGGGAAAGTCGCCATTAGGAATATTCGTCGAGATGCGATCGATGATGTGCGTAAACAAGAGAAAAATAGTGACATCTCTGAGGATGAATCTCGCGGTTTACAAGATGATATCCAAAAGGTAACTGATCAGTTTACTGAAAAAATTGATGGGTTATTAGCTAAGAAAGAAAAGGATATTATGACGGTTTAAATCATTCAATTTATTACTGAAATTATTTTAAGTCCGCTTATAGCGGGCTTTTTTTATTATAAAATGTTATAATAAGAGTATAAATATGAATACTTATCCACTTGTAAAAACCCACTGAAAAATGAGAGCAGGAAGTGTGGGGATTCTGAGAAGTGCTAGAGGCTGAACTGTTCGTCATCTGAATTGCTAGGTTCGACCGCAGGGGAGCGGTGTGGGATGTGATGACTTGTTTGTATTTTATAAAAAACGAATAAAAACTCTCGGAGAGTTAATCATGAAATCTTTAATTATATCTACCGCTAGTATCTTATTAATTAGTTTAATAAGTGCTGTTCCGGCATTGGCTCAATCAGAAAGAATTACCTGTTTCCGTGATCAGAGTGTGATTAATTGCCCTGGCTATGGCAGTTTTAATTATCGCTTTAACAACAATAATGGGAATGTCAATCGAACTCGTAACGATTCTGAGCTTAATAAAGAAATAGATAATATCTATCTTCAGGTTTTGGGGTACAATGCCGACTACAATGGTCTAAGAAACTATAGCCAAGCCATTAATAATAAAGGCTGGTCTTTAGCTCAGGTAAGGACTGATCTTGCCCGTAGTCCAGCATTTGATCAAGCGATGAACGCAATATATCAAGAGTTTTTGGGACGGAACGCCGATAGCTCTGGATTGCAGAGCTACCGAACTTTAATTATTAATGGCAGAAACATTGATGATGTCAAAACTGAAATTGCCAACAGCCCTGAAGCTCGGAACGTAAATAACTATAATCGTAATTTCTATCGACGCGGTAATAATAATTCTTTTGGAGGAGACATAAATGATATCTTTTGTCAGACAACAGGTATTTGTTTTTAACAAAAAAGCGATTTAGTTATCAAAGAGAGGGCGCAAGGAAGCCGCACTATCTGGCTTGCGCTCCTAAAGATAATATCTGCGCGTAAGTTTTGATTAACTATTTTTGTCAAGTTTTCTTTTCTTAAGTCCGTAGTCAATATCTAATAATTGTTCTAAACTATAGGGACAAGTTTCAGGAAAATTTACTTTAAAACTGGTTTTTCGTTGCACAAAAAGTAAAGCATCTTGATAAATTGAGAGTAATTCTTCTGTTAGATAATTGCGAAGATTTGTGGTTAGTTTTCTTCGTAATTGAGTCCGAAAACTGATGATTTCTGATTCCCAATGGCCAAGGTTTTGTTCTCTTTCTATTGTCCAATATTCAAGTAATAATAAATGACGAATCACCTGTTCTAATAAACTAACAACGGCATTTCTTTTTTCACTCCCCAAGTCTTCTAACTCCTCGATTAAATTATCTAGATCTAAGGCTTCAAATTGACGCTCTTTTAATAATTTAATTGTGTCTTCTAACCATTGTACATCATCGATTTCATATAAGGTTTTTAAGTTAGTAATAATAGACATAATATTAGGAGTAAATTAAAGTATCAGAAATTAAGTAAATTGGCAATTGGTAGGGGCAGGTTTGGGTTTAGATAACATCCGATTATATAACTATTAAAATTATATCAAAACCTGCCCTACCTGATGCAATTAATTTGATTTAGGGGTTAAACTTGATGAACATAAATATCTCGTTGAGGGAAAGGAATATTAATTCCTGCTGCATCAAATCGTTGTTTAACCGTTTCTTGTAAACTGAAATAAACATCCCAGTAATCAGAAGTTTTGACCCAAGGACGAACGGCAAAATTAACGCTATTATCGGCTAATTCTAATAGTCCAATGGTGGGGATAGGATCTTTTAAAATGCGTTTATCTTCTGCTAAAATTTCAGTCAGTAACCGTTTTACTTCTTGAATGTTGTCCCCATAACCAACCCCAAATATTAAATCAATGCGGCGGGTATCTTCAACAGAATAGTTAGTAATACTATTCTCAAAAAATTTGCTGTTAGGAACAATAATTCTACAGTTATCGGGACTAATTAAAATGGTGTTAAAGATCTGGATATCTTTAACAATACCTGCTGTCCCTCCTCCCTCAATATAATCTCCCACACGAAAGGGACGAAACAGAATTAACATTACCCCTGATGCAATATTCGATAATGATCCTTGTAAAGCTAAACCAACAGCAATACCAACTGAACCTAAAATGGCAATTAAAGAAGCCGTTTTAACCCCGACTTGTCCTAAAACAATAATGGTAACGAGGGCGAGAATGATGACATAAGTTGCATTTCCTGTAAAACTAATTAAGGTAACATCAACTTTCGTTCTTTTCAACAACCTTTGAACTAAATTTCGGGATAATTTTGCTATTTGTATCCCCACAAAAAGAATGATAATTGCTGCAATAACTTGTATGCCGAATTCGACTAACCATTCTTGTAGTTTAGCCCCTAGGACTTCTACATTGATGGTTCCCATTTGCTTTCCTCCAATTGATTTATTTGAATTTTATTCTAAACCATTATAACATATTTATCATAATAATGGGAGTAAAAAGCCTGTATATACAGGCTTTTTAGGGGTAAGATAGGGGTTTAATTTATCAAAATCAAAGAATTATTTTTGCTCAAAAGCTGATAAATCTAATAAATCAAACGGCGTTAAAAATTCTAGCAAGCAAGTGGCTATTTTAGCCACACCTCCCGAAACATTTGATTCAATATTAATAGGTATAACAGGATCGTGAAGAGATAAACGTAATAATAACCAGCCATTTTCTTCAGGAGATTGACAAGAAATTCTTACCCCTTCATAATTATTAGGTACTATTTGCCAATTGTCTTGAGTGCTGGCAAATTCGGTTAATTTCTGAATCACTTGATTGCCATATTCTTTGAAGTCTTCAGTGTTTATTTTCAAGCGGAATTCTTCACTTTCTTCTGGTTCTTGTAAAGTAGCAATTAAATCCGTTAAAAGTTTCCCTTTTTGCAGAGATTTAGCCAATTCAATTAATAGTTTTGTCACTAAATAAGCCCCATCATCTAAAAAATAGTTTTCTTTCATCGCACCATGGCCAGAAGTTTCAATGGCTAACCATGATTCTTGTCCCTCTTTATTTAAACGAATCGATTCATTAATAACATTTTTGTAGCCTCTTTTAAAGCGATGATGAACCCCTTTTAATTCTTCTTCAATAAATTTGGTTAACCCATCAGATGTAATGGAATCTGTGACAATAGTTGAGCCTGGATGCTCTTTTAAAACGATAGCAGAAATTAAAGCAATTAAACGATTGCGATTCAGTTCTTTTCCTAAATTATCAACTGCAGCCCCTCGATCTACATCCGTATCAAAAATAATGCCAAAATCTGCTTTATTATCAATAACTGCTTGACAAATTGAAGCCATTGCTGTTGCATCTTCCGGGTTAGGAATATGATTAGGAAATGTGCCATCAGGATTTAAAAATTGACTACCTGTTGTATCAGCACCCAAGGGTTTTAAGACTTTATCGGCGTAAAATCCCCCTGCCCCATTTCCCGCATCAACAATAATTTTTAACCCTTTTAAGGGTTGTTCAAAATCATCAGGATGATTGACACATTCTCGTACTTTTTTGACTAAACCTTCTGCATAAACAGCGATAAAGTCATGTTTTTCTAGGTTGCCTTTTTCTATTGCTGCAACAAAATTATTCTTTTCAGCTAAACTTAAAATATTCGTAATATCTGGTTTATCCAACCCACCTTCTGCCGTAAAAAACTTTAAGCCATTACGATTAAAGGGTAAATGACTAGCGGTTAACATAATTGCCCCGTCACAGTTAAAATTAGGGGTAATGGTACTCATAAACATAGCAGGGGTTGAGGCAATATCAAAATCATAAACCAGACTTCCCATGAGTCTAATTCCTTCACTTACTGCTGCCATTAAAGTTGGCCCAGATAAGCGACTATCTCGCCCTAAAGATATGGTTAAATCTGAGGCTTTTTTGTCTAATTTCTGGCTTAACCAACTGACAAACCCTTGACCTAAAATTTGAGCAACTTCAGGGGTTAAATTAACGGGTTCATCCACAACCCCTTCTAGGGTAACTCCGCGAATATCTGACCCATTTTGCAGTTTTTTCCAGTTAAATTCTTGTGCCATCATGATTAATGCTCAGCAATCTCTTATTAGTTTAAAGTGTATCAGAATCGGGGTTAGGCGTTAGGGAATCTTACAAATTATTGAAGCGCACTGGATGTGAAGATTATTGATAATAATCTTAAAACAATACAAAGAAAAAGCCCCAAAATTTAGAGCTATTGTTTAAATAGAGTCAGTATTCTGTCAACCTAAAACTTAATCTCTGAATTAGATTTCTATATTGTGAGAAAACCATGACATTTTTTTCTTGAGAAAATAACCATTTCTCATAATTTCTTAAACTATCTGACAAAAGCTTTTAACCCTTATTTGAAATATTAAAGCCGTGACACCTACCATTAGTGATACTAACGTCAAAGCTGCCTTAGCGGCCATCGAGTCTGACATGGCCACTGTGTCAGAAAAGATTGAAATGTTGATTGAAATGGCAGCAGGACTACAAAATAAACCAAAAACCCCGCAACAACTCGAAGATGCTGTCTTTCTCTACCGTAGAGGACTAGAATTATGTCCCCCCGACTATCCTTTATTACGGGCCAGATGTTTGTCAGGAATGGGGACAGCTTTGCGTACTATTCCCTATGAAGGGCCAAACGTATTATTAGAGGCAAAAACGGCTTATGAGACAGCCTTGCCCATTTTAGAAGAATATGCCTCCCCTGAAGAAGTGGCCGAGACACAGATGAATTTGGGGGTAGTATTGCAGGGGTTAGTGGGGTTTAATCAAGCGACCATGCAAGAAGCAATACAAGCGTATCAAAAAGCAGTCAGAGTGTTTACGGGAGAGAGTTATCCGCAAGAATATGCCATTTTGCAGAATAACATTGCCATTGCTTATCTTTCCCTGCCTTTAAGCCCCGAAAAGGACAAAATGCGTCAAGGAATGGCAGTACAGTCTTTTGAAGCGGCGTTGGAATGGGTGACATTAATTGATCATCCGACGGAATATGCCATGTTACAGAACAATTTGGCCAATGCGTTGCAGTACCTTTCTAGTACCCATCCTATCGAAAATAATTTGAAAGCATTAGCTGCTTATGATGAGGCATTAAAGGTGAGAAATGCTCAAGATATGCCCATAGAATATGCTAACACCATTGCTAATAAAGCGAATGTTTTGTTTAACTTACCGGATGATGTAGAACACCCTCAATTTGGCAATGCCAATAATTTAAGACAGGCCCAAAGTTACTATCAAGAAGCGCAAAAAATCTTCAGGGACTATGGACAAGTAGAACGGTCTAACATTGTCGCAGAAATGTTACAAGACATTGCAAAAGAATTATCCGCCTTGACCTAATAACGCTTCGTTTAACTGGGACCAAAAGTTTTTCGTTTACTTAATTTAAGGAGTAAAATTTCAATGACTGACATTATGGGTTATTTAAGTACGGATGAAGTAATTCAGACCTTTTTTGGTAATCTCACAGGAGGAGAAATCACCTTAGTGACTGGACTATTTTGGTTAATGGTTGCTGCGGTTATTTCTGCTATTGGTGGGGCCATTGGTGGCATTTTATTAGCAGGGAAAGATATCGGTTATGAATTAGCGGCAATTCTTGGTAGTATGTTTGGGCCGGCGGGGGTTATTCCTGTGGCGGCTATTGGGTTAGTTATTTTAAAATTTATCTAGGAGTTATTGACAATGTTAGATCTCGCTTGGTATTCTGCAAAATTGTTTTTAAAGGGCAAATTATTCCGTAACCCTGGTTATTTTTATCGACAATTAACCTTTGGCGTATTAATGGGTTTATTGTTATTAGTGGGGTTAGGCGAAACCGGATTAAATCTTGCTGTTGTTATCGTCATTTCTAGTTTAGTTACGGGAATGGCTATGCCATTTTTACTCAAAGATGTAAAGATGCAATAATTAAGGTATTCCTGGGGGCAAACCGCCGTTTGTCCCTGCATTACTAAAACAATATATACAGTTCGTAGTGAAGGCTTTAGCCTTTACAAATCAGCCCTAAAGAGCTTACTACAAACATAAAAAAATGACGCAATCAATTGATAAAATAGCCACCCTAGAAACCTTGATCGAAGAAATTAGTCGTTATGAACAAATTGTGAGTCAATGGGATAAGAATCAACAGGTTGTAGTTGAAAGATTAAAAGAAGCGGTTGAAGCGTTACATAAAGAAGCTTTAACCCGTCTAATTAAGACAGTAAAAAAGGACGCTTTACCTGCCTTACGTCAGGCAGTAGAAGATGAATTAGTCTATGGACTTTTGCGCTATCATGACTTAATAAAGGCCCCCACACCTCCCTTAGAAAAACGCATCGAACAAGCATTAGAAACCGTTCGTCCAGGGCTAAAAAGTCATCACGGAGATGTAGAATTAGTTGCCATCAAATTACCGGATACCGTAGAAGTTAAATTAGTAGGAACTTGTAGCAATTGTCCTGCGTCTACTTTAACCATGAAACAGGGGGTAGAACAAGCAATTAAAACCTACTGTCCTGAAATCAAAAACGTAGTGTCTGTTAATACTTCTGCTGTTAGTAAGACAGGGGAAAATATTAATAGTCCTTTTGCTGCTTCTCAAGATGCAGGGTGGGTAGCATTAGCAAGAGTTGATGAAATTACTAATGGGGGAATATTACCCTTAGAAATTGAAGGATTAAAGTTAATATTAGTGAGAAAAGATGAGATAGTTAAGGGGTATCGTAATAGTTGTATGCACTTAGCGATGTCATTAGATACAGGAAAAGTAGAAAATGGCATTTTAACCTGTTTACATCATGGGTTTCAGTATCAGTTAGAAACAGGCGAATGTCTCACATCTCCAGGAATGTTTTTAGAAGCTTATCCCGTTAAACGGAGTGGGGAAAGAGTGTTAGTTAAAGTAGCTTAGGTTAAAAATCATGATCAAATTCTCTGGTAAAAAAATAAAAAACTTGCTCAAGAAGATAGAACGTAAATATCACCCAAAATATCAAATAAATTTTTTAAATCAGGGAATGATTAACCTCATTGATGTTGGGTCTATTGGTGGTTTACCCTCCCCTTGGAATACTCATGCTAATTGTATCAATTTTTTACTCAATTTTGAGCCAAATGAAGCGATCCAGAAGGGTAAAAATTTCATGACTTATAATACAGCATTATGGGAAAGTGAAGAAACTCTGCCATTCTATATTTATAAAGGATTTAATGCAACAGGGTCTTCTTTATTTCAACAAAATCATGAATATGTTCAAAATCATTGGGAAACTTTAAGGTTACAAGGGCCGAAAGAACTAGCAGAGACATGGTTTGAAAGGTCAAAATTAGTAGAAACAAAAACGTTAAAATGTCGTTCCCTTGATCAAATTATTAATGAAGAATTTTCTTTAAAAACCTTTCACTTTTTGAAAATTGATGCTCAAGGAGCAGAATATAATATTCTTAAAGGAGCATCTGAATTTTTATCAAAAAGTTGTGTTGGACTTCATCTAGAACTTTTTGTTATTCCACTCTATAAAGAAATTGCTTTGCTCAGTGAGGTAGAAAGTTATCTAAATAATTTCGGTTTTAAACTCATTAAAAAGTTTCCCCCCCATGGAACCTTTAATTCTCAGCATGATTGTATCTTTATTCATGAGTCAAGAAATCCACAAATTGCTTCTAAAATTCGTAAAATTTATCAAATTGATCATTAAAAAAAACCTAAACTACAATAAGCTAAGACGCATTTAAAATGCCTATTAGTAACGCAGGCTTCTAGCCTGTGACAAGCAAGAATTATGCTACACAAGTCATTATAAATGCACAGCAGCTTCCTAAAAATTAAGTCTGATATAAGGAAGATATTCTTTAAACAATTGCTGAACTTCAAGAATGTACCGATTATTGGACACAAAAAGAAACCGAAGATCAACTCAAAGAAAATTTAATTAATATTTATCAAGAATTAACGTCACGAAACAGCATCAATATGTTAGGGTACTGACGTATACTTTAGCGAAAAATAAAAATCAAAAACATTCAATGAGTTAGATTATGATTGAATTAGCACCCTCTATTTTACTTCAACTTAAATCCCCTCCACCAGATTTGAGTCAGAGAATTATTTCCGTTGTCGGTGGTGATATCTTTTCCTTTGGTAAAGCCATTTTAATCCTATTGATTGGTTGGATTATTGCGGTATTTGTGCGTAAAATTATCCGGCAAATTCTCAATCAAACTGAGATAGATAATCAAATTGCTTCTCGAATTCTTGGACGAGAAGATGAAGGACAATCTATCCCCATTGAAAAATGGGTGTCCGAGTTTGCTTACTGGATTATTATCTTATTTGCTGTTGTTGCTTTTTTAAATACCCTCAATTTACAAGAGGTTTCCAAACCCCTCAATACTTTATTAGGGGAAATAACGGGCTTTGTGCCTAAACTATTGGGAGCAAGTATTCTCCTAGGAGTCGCTTGGGTATTAGCGACATTAACAAAAATGATTGTCCAAGGTATTCTAGGAAGAATAGGACTTGATGAACAATTAAAGCAGCAAATGGGAACATCAGAACAGCAGCATGAGACACCTTCTCTGCAAAATACCATTAGTAATGCTCTGTACTGGTTTATTTTTCTGCTGTTTTTACCCAGTATTTTAAGTACCCTTAATTTACAAGGAACTCTTCTTCCTGTACAGACTCTCGTTAACAATATTTTGGCAATTGTGCCTAATATTTTTGCGGCTCTACTGATTGGGACTGTCGGTTGGATTATTGCTCAAATTGTGCAACGAATTGTCACTAATTTGTTAGCAGCGACGGGATTAGATCAAATAGGAACGCAATTAGGATTATCAGTCGAAAGAGGACAACAATCTCTCTCCCAAATCATGGGAAATATTGTCTATATTTTGGTTTTGATTCCGGTTGCCATTACTGCGTTGGACGCGCTGAAAATTCAAGCGATTTCGCAACCAGCAACGGAAATGCTGCAACAAGTATTAACCTTGTTGCCCAAATTATTTGCAGCCACTGTTATTCTTGGTTTAGCTTATGTTGCGGGACAATATCTCTCAACCTTAGTCAGTAACATTTTAAGCAGTATTGGCTTCAACAACATCTTTCAATGGTTAGGGATTTCTCAAACCTTATCAACTGCTCAAACCTTTGGCCCAGAAACTGAAGAAATAGACGAAAAAACGGACTCTATCACTCAACGTACTCCCTCAGAATTAGTGGGATTTTTAGTCTTAATTGGCGTGATGTTAGTTGCCACCTTGACGGCGGTTGATATCCTTCAAATTCAAGCCCTTAAGGGAGTCGTTGCCACATTTATGTTGTTAGCGGGTCAAGTGTTAGTTGGACTGGTTGTTTTAGCATTGGGATTATATTTGTCCAATTTAGCCTTTAACTTAATTACCAGTTCCCAAACTCGTCAATCAAAGTTTCTTGGTTATACGGCTCGTATTTCCATCCTCATTCTTGTTTCTGCCATGGCATTACAACAGATGGGTATTGCCCCTAATATTGTTAATTTAGCCTTTGGTTTGCTAGTCGGTGGTATTGCTGCTGCCATTGCTCTCGCTTTTGGTTTAGGGGGACGAGAAGTCGCTGCTGAACAATTACGTGAATGGTTAAATACTTTGAAACAAGATTAACTCTTTTTTTCGGGTTATTTATTTCTTCATCAGGAGAATTCTACTGGTAGATAAAAATAGGGGTCAATGGCAGTTGACCCCTACAATAAATTCAAAATAAAAAATATCTAACAATTGCCAACTTATCTGAAATTAAACGATACAATTAAGCGAAAACTGACAATTAAATTCCAAAAATTAATGGAAATACCCTTAAAAATAAACCCTATACCTCAAACCCCCATCAATGAATCCTATTTAAACATACTCTCTCCCCAAGGGGCAGAAATTATCCTGGGTGAACAAACCGCCGAAAGCTTGGTCATACCCCTAGAACCCAGTCCAACGACCATGTTTGGCCCAAGAGGGGCCTGCTTAGTCTCAGAAACCGGGCCGCTGTGGGTATCTGATACAGGACATCATCGCCTTTTAGGGTGGAAACATCGCCCCACAACCAACGGACAACCCGCAGACTGGGTTATTGGACAACCCGACTTTTATCAAGAAGGACAAAACGCCAAAGGAACCCCCCAAGCAAACACCGTCAGCGTTCCCACCGGAATATGTGTCTGTGGGGAAGGGTTAGCGGTAGCTGATGCTTGGAACCATCGAGTATTAATTTGGAAAAAATTGCCCCAAGATAGCAATATTCCCGCCGATATCGTCTTAGGACAAGCAGATTTTCACCAAAACCAGGTTAACCGAGGGGAGACAGACACCGCCGCCGATAGAATGCACTGGCCCTATGGGGTCATGTATCATCAGGGAAGGCTATTTGTGGCAGATACAGGCAACCGCAGGGTGTTAGTCTGGAATCAACTACCAACCCGCAACGGACAACCCGCAGACTACGTTTTAGGACAAGCTGACATGAACCGACGGGACGAAAATGGGGGCGGTAGTCCCACTGCTTCTAGTCTGCGTTGGCCCCATTCTTTAGCAATATGGCAAGATAATTTAGTTTTAGCAGATGCAGGAAATAACCGTTTGATGATTTGGCAAGGTATCCCCACCAAAAATAATACTCCCTGTGAAATTGTGTTAGGACAAGCTGACTTTTCAGCCGCAGAATTGAATCAAGGGGGCTATTTTCCGGCTGCTAATACCTTAAGTATGCCCTACGGGGTAGCAGTCACAGATAAATGGTTAATTGCGGCTGATACGGCTAATTCTCGCCTGGTGGGATGGACGGGAAACCTGAATATAGGGGCTACTGCTGAGGGGTTAACGGGACAATTACATTTTCGTAGCAAGAGTGAAAACCGTTCCTATGGAAGTTGCGATCGCCATAGTTTGAGTTGGCCCTATGGTATTTCAAGTTGCAGTAATACCGCCATTATCGCGGATTCTGGCAATAATCGGGTGTTGTTGTGGTCAATAATGGATAACGGCTAAATTCTAAATAATGTCCAAAATGAACATTTTGCAATCACCCAATTAGATGATTCAGTTGGGGGAAGTTTACATCGCCCGTTTATTCTTCAATGGAAAGATAAGCTGCTAGAACTGAAGGTCAAAACTTGAAGAGTAAGACAGCATTCCAACAACCCATGGAGAAAGCCCTCACCAAAGTTCATTTATTTCCGAACCAAACTCCTCCAATAAAAGCAATGGAAGAGTGGCAGGAAGTCGAAGAATTTTTGGGTGCCAGTTTCCAAAAAGAAACCACGTTTATTCGTGATTTTTTGGCCTACCTGAGTATGTCTACCATGTTCATTTTACTGGGGCTTTTAATTGGGGTTCTCGGTTATCATTGGACAGCCCGTTTAAGCTGGATTGATGCTACAGTGGAAGCATCGATGATCCTCAGTGGAATGGGGCCAGTTAGTCCTTTAAACACAAATAGTGCCAAGCTTTTTGCTTCTATTTATGCTCTATTTAGTGGGTTAGTTTTTGTGTTAGCTATGGGGGTTGTCCTCTCTCCTCTAGTATATAGTTTACTGAAACAATTACGCCTTCATGCAAAGGACTAAAATCAAATTTTTAGAAGTTCTTCATATCGGGTTTCTACCTGAGAAATTAACTCTCTTAAAGTTGAATCATTTTCTAGGGTTTCCCATACCTGTAAAATATAATCATCAGAAACGTCTCCTAACCCACAATTTCGGTGAGGAAGTTGGGTTAAATATTGTTCTAATAATTGAATGGTTTCCTGTAGCCATTTTCCTTGGTTTTCTGAGGAGAAGCTATTATAAAGTAGTTTTCCTTTAATTAAAGCTTGTTCAATGCGGCTTAATTTAGTTTTCTCCTGCTCAATCATCCATTGCTGCATATCTTGAGGATACTGCTGGAATTTTTCTCGAATATTCGTTAACATTAGGGTTATTTTAGAAGATATTTTTAACTAATTTACCAAAGTTATTAGAGACTGTTTATAAATAAAATGTTAAGCTAAAAACTTGTTCGTAGTAAGCCCTTTAGGGCTGAAGCCCTCACTAAGAACTCAATCTTATGTTAAGATTTTCTAAAAAAAGAGTGACGCTTGAGAATTTTACCCATTCAATAGAAGCATCTTCTTTGAAAGAATCTTGTTTGTATTATGCACGAACTGGGAATCACCCAAAATATTGTAGCCATTGTTACAGAACACGCTAGGGGCGCGCCTGTAAAGCGTGTTACCTTAGAAATTGGTGAATTATCCGCGATTATGCCAGATTCTATTCGTTTTTGCTTTGATATCTGTTGTCAAGATACTATTTTAGAAGGAGCAACTTTAGATATTATTGAAGTACCAGGAAAGGGAAAATGTCGTCATTGTGGGGCAGAAATTAACTTATCTCAACCCTTTGGAAAATGCGATCGCTGCGGAAGTAAGGAATTAGAAATTATTCAAGGACAAGAATTACAAATTAAGGAAATGGAGGTAGAAGAAATATGTGTGTAACTTGTGGTTGTTCTGATGAGAATAATGTTACAGTAACCAACATTCAAACAGGGATAAAAACAGATATGAATACTCATAATCATACCCATACTTTACCTGATGGAACAGTGATTACTCATTCTCACAATCATGAAGATCATCATCATTCCTCATCCTCAGAAATTCATGCTAGAATGCACGGTACGACCATTAGTTTAGAACAAAAGATTTTACAGAAAAATGATTTAATTGCTGCCCAAAATCGAGGCTATTTTAAGGGACGTGATATCTTAGCATTAAATTTAGTCAGTTCTCCAGGTTCCGGTAAAACCACCCTATTAACCCGCACGATTAATGATTTAAAAGAGCGTATGGTTATTAATGTTATTGAAGGAGATCAAGAAACAGAAAATGATGCCCAAAAAATCAAAGAAACAGGCTGTAAAGTCATTCAAATTAACACAGGAGTAGGTTGTCATTTAGAAGCCGACATGATCGAAAAAGGCTATACACAATTAAACCCCGAACCCCATTCAATTTTAATGATTGAAAATGTCGGAAATTTAGTTTGTCCTGCCTTATTTGACTTAGGAGAATATGCCAAAGTTGCGATTCTTTCCGTTACAGAAGGAGAAGACAAACCCGTCAAATATCCCCATATGTTTCGGGAAAGTAAGGTGATTATTTTAACAAAAATAGACTTATTACCTTATGTCCCATTTGATGTTGAAAAATGTTTAAACTATGCTAAAAAAGTCAATCCCAACATTGAGATTTTTCAAGTTTCATCCTTGACAGGAGAAGGGTTATCAGACTGGTATGATTGGTTAGCAGAACACTGTCATCTAGAAAATATTACCAAGGCAGTTTAAGTCCTGTATGCCAAGTTATTTTTTATCTTTGTAGGGGCCAGGCATGAGAAAATTATGGCAACTGAGACGAAAGCCTAATCATTTGCCTTGCCCACTCCTAAGATTAAATTTTTTTTAAATTTAACCTGTTCAGCAATTATAGAGAGTTGACATTTTTTGCGCCTAAATTTCTTAATCTGCTCTCAGTTAATTCTCAGGAAATATTCATACTTTCAAAGCTTAATAGTCCGTGAATTGATTGCCCAAATTAACGGATAAGAATTCGATGAACAGTCAAACACTCGCCTTCAAAATCCGCACTCTTATTACCATGTTAACCGCAGGGTCTTTATTCACCATGGCCTCTGCTGCTTCTGCTGTTACCCTAAAAGTATCTATCGAAAACCTGGCCCCTGCTAACGGAACCCTGTTAACCCCCCTTTGGTTCGGGTTTCATAATGGTAGCTTTGATATTTATGATCGAGATGTCTCCTTAAATTTATTTCCAGGTACTGAAAGTTTAGTAGAAGATGGCAACACTGGGCCTATCTCCGCCCAATTTGATGTAGTGGGTGCAGGTACAGTCCAAGGAACCATCTTGGGAACAGGAGGCCCAAACGTCGGCCCTATCGATATGGGTGAAATCGCCTCATCGCAATTACTTGAAGTTGACCCAACTTTAGCCAGTAGTCGTTATTTTAGCTATGCTTCCATGGTAATTCCTAGTAATGATGCTTTTATTGCCAATGGGAACCCTTTAGCTCATCGTATCTTTGATGATTTAGGTAACTTCATCGGTGCTGACTTTATTTTGTTGGGATCTAATATTCTCGATGGGGGAACAGAAGTCAATGACGAAATCCCTGCCAATACAGCTTTCTTTGGACAAGCTACCCCCAATACTGGGGTTGATGAAAATGGTGTTGTCACCCTTCACGGTGGATTTAATCCCGTCGGTAGTGGTGGAATTTTAGATGATGCTCGCTTTGTTAATGCAGACTTTACCGCTCCAGGTTATCAAGTTGCCCGCATTCGTGTGGAATTAGTTCAAGTTCCTGAACCAAGTACCATTGTCGGTTTATTAGCGATTGGTGGAGCATTTTGTCTCAAAGGCCGTAAAGGGGTTGATTAATGAGGTGATGGGGTGATGGGGTAATGAGATCAGAAAACAATTTTGCTCCTCACTTCTTCACCTCCTCACTCCCACCCTTCCCAAAATTAAAAATCTTCGCCAAATAGTTAACAAAACTAAACAATTCGTTAAGATAGACTATAGAGTTTTTTTAGCGTTGTTTATGAATTTGAACCTTAATCGTTCAACCTCCCTACAGTCTTCCTTAATACTCATTGCTCCATTTTTTCTCTGGGGAACGGCCATGGTTGCCATGAAGGGGGTAATTCCCCATACAACCCCATTTTTCATGGCTGGAGTGCGGTTAGTCCCTGCGGGCATCCTGGTGTTACTGGTGGCATCTTTGTTTAACCGGCCTCAACCTCAAGGGTGGAAAGCTTGGCTATGGATCGCTTTATTTGCCTTATTAGATGGGGCAATGTTTCAAGGATTTTTGGCCGCAGGGTTAACTCGGACGGGGGCCGGTTTAGGTTCAGTCATTATTGACTCCCAACCTTTAGCAGTAGCGTTAATGTCTAGCTGGTTATTTGGTGAAGTAATTGGCATTTGGGGAGGTATTGGGTTAGGGTTTGGTATTCTTGGTATTAGTTTAATTGGTTTGCCTCAAGATTGGTTTGAAAGTTTATGGCAAACTCAATCAATTTCTTTTAATTTTAATGCCTGGGAACTGTTGAACAGTGGCGAATTATTAATGTTATTTGCTTCCCTTTCTATGGCAGCAGGAACCGTTTGCATTCGTTATGTGAGTCGTCATGTTGACCCCGTAGTTGCCACAGGTTGGCACATGATTTTAGGAGGTATTCCTTTATTTTTAATCTCTGGTATTTGGGAATCTCAGCAATGGGTAAACATTGATTTACAAGGATGGTTAGCCTTAAGTTATTCGACAATTTTTGGTAGTGCGATCGCCTATGGAATCTTTTTCTATTTAGCCTCGAAAGGTAACTTAACCAGTCTCAGTTCTTTAACTTTTTTAACCCCTGTTTTTGCCTTGAGTTTTGGTAATTTATTTCTCAATGAAGTCTTAAATCCGTTGCAATGGTTTGGGGTTAGTTTAACCTTAATTAGTATCTATTTAATTAATCAACGGGAAACCTTTGGCAAACAATGGCGTTATCTTCGCCTTAAAACTTGGTCAATGTTTAAAAACACCCTAGGAAAAATTTCTGAAACCACTTAATATAAAGAGGTAAAAATAAATGGCTAAAAATCCTCCATTTGACCCAGAAATCCTGGATCGTATTATCGAAATGGCTTGGGAAGATAGAACTCCATTTGAAGCGATAGAAGTTCAATATGGACTCTCAGAAAAACAGGTCATTTCTATCATGAGACGAGAGATGAAATCTTCAAGTTTTCAGATGTGGCGCAAACGAGTCTCAGGACGTAAAACGAAACATGGTTATCAACGTTCTTTTTTAGTAGGACGATTTAAATCGGCTAATCAATGTTAATTTTAAAGACATTTTCTTGACATTATTATTATGACTCTTTCAACCCAAAATCAAACATCAAATCCCTTAAAATCTTCTTGGAAGGTTAAATTACTTTATGACGGTGACTGTCCCCTTTGTATGCGAGAAGTACGCTTTTTGCAGAAAAAAGACCAGGGACGAGGACTGGTAAATTTAGTTAATATTGCTGATGATAATTATTCTCCTGATGACCATTGTGAGGTAGACTATGAAGCAGCAATGGGACGCATTCATGCTATTTTGCCTGATGGAACCATTCTCAAAGATATCGAAGCGTTTCGCTATGTTTATGAAGTTTTAGGAATGGGTTGGGTGTATGCAATTACCAAAATTCCAGTGATTGGAAAATTAGCTAATTGGGTGTATGGTATTTGGGCAAAATTACGCCTTCCTTTGACGGGACGCTCTGATTTAGAAACCTTAATATTAGAACGAAAAACTAAAAGGAAATGTGAGCAAGTTTCTGGAGATCACTAAAATCATGTAGGATTTTTATTACCTACCTTAACTATGCAAACTGTACATAGATTTAAACAAAATAATAAAAATCCGGCCTCAAAAAGAAACCGGAATAATAATCACTTAAGAATCAAACAATTACAAAGAAAGGCCTAATTTTAATCCTAAAATACCATGAGCAATTAACACAATGGCAACCACACCACCCAAATACGCATGAAACGCACGATAACCTTCTTTTTGCTCCCCACCAAATCCAATTAAGGGGGTAACAGCACTAATGGCCATTAAACCTAAAACTGCCGAACCCGTCAAAAAATGAGGACTACTTAAAACAGGTTGTTTTTGCATTACCAAAGATAACACCCCGCCAGTGTATCCCAAAGTAATAAACAGGAACACCCAAGGGGCCAACTGACGATGAGAAGCGCGACTTTTCGCCACCACTTCCCCATCTTTGACAAAACGACTACGCCACCCCATATAAGCAGTAAAACTACCCATGACTAAGACAACAATGCCCATCATCACCGGGTGTCCCCAATGTACAATAGGTTCGGGTATGCCTAAGCTACGGAACCAAGCGGCGAGGGGTTCCAATAAATCTGCAAGTTTGTCTCCCATAGCTTTAATGCCCTATCACAATTTTTAACAGCAATCATTACAATTGTATTAAAAAATTGCACCCTAAAACCATTTTCAAAGGGAACTTAACGGGCTAATCTGAGAGTGTGTATAGAAAATTTTAAGCGTTCCTATGACATTTACTCAAAATCCGATTAAATTTGGTACTGATGGCTGGCGTGGTGTGATTGCGGCTGATTTTACCTTTGAAAGAGTCGCCATGCTTGCTCCCTTAGCCGCTAAAGTCTTAGCAGAGAATTATGGTACGTCATCGGGCAATCACAAAGTTATTGTAGGATATGATCGCCGTTTCTTGGCTGAGGAGTTTGCTCAATTGGCGGCTGAGTCCATGCAGGAAGCCGGTTTTGATGTGATTTTATCTAATTCCTATGCCCCGACTCCTGCCTTTAGTTGGGCCGCTAAGATGCAAAATGCTTTAGGGGCCATTGTGTTAACCGCTAGTCATAACCCGGCCAAGTATTTAGGATTAAAGGTTAAAGGGGCTTTTGGGGGGTCAGTTTCCCCTGAAATTACTCAACAAATTGAAGCATTGTTACCTAACCCTCCTCAATTTTCGGGGCCGGCTGGCACTTTAACCTATTTTGACCCTTGGGAAAGCTATTGTCAGGGGTTACGTCAAAAAGTTGATATTAATGCCATTCAAGAGGCAATTAAAGCGGGGAAATTGCGGGTTTTTGCTGATGTGATGCACGGGGCTGCTGCTACAGGGTTAGAACGTTTATTAGGCTGTCCTATTGAGGAGATTAATAGTGACCGTGACCCGTTATTTGAAGGGGGCGCACCGGAACCTTTACCCCGTTACCTTTCTAAATTAATTACTACCATAAAAACGGCGGTTAGTCAAGGAGATAATAGTTTAAAAGTCGGGTTAGTATTTGATGGAGATAGCGATCGCATTGCTGCGGTTGATGGTCAAGGAAATTTCATGAGTTCCCAGATTTTAATTCCGATTTTAATTGACCATTTAGCTAAGCGGAAAGGGTTCACAGGAGAAATTGTTAAAACGGTGAGTGGTTCGGATTTATTTCCCCGTTTAGCTAAACTTTATAACTTATCGGTTTATGAGACTGCGATCGGTTATAAATATATTGCTGATCGGATGTTAGTTTCTGATGTATTAATCGGAGGAGAAGAGTCTGGGGGAGTTGGTTACGGAACCCATATTCCTGAAAGAGATGCTTTATTATCTGCTTTGTATGTGTTGGAAGCAGTGGTAGAGAGTGGGGAAGATTTGGGTGACTATTATGCTAAATTACAGGAGAAAACTGACTTTTATAATGCCTATGATCGGATTGATTTACCCTTGGCAAGTATGGAAGTTCGCGGTAAATTAGTCGAAAGTCTGGAGACGAAACCCTTAACAAAAATTGCTGGTCAAGCAGTCACAGATTGTGATAAAACAGATGGTTATAAGTTTCGGTTAATTGATGGTAGTTGGTTACTAATTCGCTTTAGTGGGACGGAACCAGTTTTAAGATTATATTGTGAATCTTTGACCTTAAAACAGGTTCATGAAACCTTAAATTGGGCAAAAGATTGGGCTAATTCTGTTTAAATTTTTAGGTTAAACTAGATCAAAATGGCATCCAAAGTAGATGAGACAAAAGTGCAAAGTCTGAGTAAAAACATTGAATAATTTTCTATAAATGGTTAAGACTTAACGCACTCTAACTATAGACATCCGATAGGGTTTTAGGCGATTACTGTCAAGTATATTAGTAATCGTCTACATATCTTGTTGAATTTAGAAGTTCAAAAATCAAACAAGTGTAATTTTTAAATCTTAATTAAAATAAGTTTTTATTAAACTAATTTAAAATCTGAACATATCAGATCAGACCATATTTTGATTAGATAAGAAATATTAATGAATGGCAGGAAAATGGATATTATTGTACAGTTTTAGCTTTCATAAATGCACAATGACTAATATTTTTTATTGATTTTACATTTTTGTCTAATTTTTTTTTTTTTGATTAAAGTTGATGATTTTAGTCATGAATGCTAAATTTTTCGTTGTTAACCGGATTAATTTTTAATCCATTTACTAAATCTAGGAATGCAAAATGAAGCTAATCAAGAATGCAAATTTCTTTAGCATAGCTCAGACAGCCCTCTCCGTAAGTGTGGTCACGGTTGGGTCTCTTGCTGTCAGTAGTCTTTCGACCCAAGCTGCCCCCGTTGTTTTCTTCGACAATATGTTTACTGGAGCAACTGACTTTGACTCAATCGTCAATAGTGTTAATGGTGATTTAACTATTGATACCTGGACAAATTTGCCTCAAGGCCAGACTATGATTGATCGTGGTGCTTATTCGTTCAGAAAAGTAAACAATGCTGCCATGTTTCCTTCTGTGTATACTTTATTTAATAGTAGTCCACTAACGACAACCAGTGGCGAGACTATCAATATCAACCCCTCTAGCACAGATGTCGAAGCCTCTCGTCTTGGCAGTGCGATTGAGTTTACCTTTGACTCTCCAGTTAATGGGTTCGGACTGGAGGTGGGAGACTGGGCAACTTGCTGTCAGCCTTCAAATCTCTATATTTCCTTTGATGGCGGCACGCCTATTCTTGTGGGAGAATCCTTAGTTTTTGGCGACCAGTTCCTAACTAATGGCGGGGCAGGTGTATTTGTTGGTGCTATCGATGATAGTGGTACATTCAGTACAGTCCAGTTCTGGGGTGATGGACAAGGAGAGTTTCTGGTCGCTGGTGGTGAAATTCGCTATGCAACTGTAGAGGAAGGTTCTGTCACCGGTGTTCCTGAACCTGCTACTGTGCTAGGTCTGTTGACGATTGGTGCTTTTGGTGTAGGCTCATCTGCTCTCAAGAAAGCAAACTACAAGAGAAACAAAAAAGCCTAAAGAAAAATTATCTTGTCGGATAACATCATTTCTTTAAGCTAGAAATACATTCTTAAGTGGAAGGCAGACATAATGATGTCTGTCTTCATTTTATATATTGTATCTGGTGGGCTAATGTCTTTCAACAATTGATAAATGGTTTAAACTGTAGAAATAAAGACCTTATACATAACGTCTCTATTTCTAGAATAATGAGGGATTATTATGGATATAAACGCAGAAAAATCAGAACCTATCATTAAATTAGGTCAATTTATGAAATGGCAAAACTTGGTACAAAGTGGAGGAGAAGCAAAAATAAGAATTCAAGGAGGAGAAGTAATGGTTAATGGTAGCATTGAAACAAGACGAGGACGAAAATTAGTCACAGGAGATGTGGTAACTTTTAACGAGAAAAGTTACGAGGTTAATTTAGCATAGGGTTAATTATTATGTCTTACAGTAATTTTAATTTGGAGAAGGTTAAACAACAGTTTAATCTAAGAACAATTGAAGAATTTGGGATTTTTGCTGATATTAAACCGATAGAAAGTAGTGAATTATTAAAATAAATTTTACAAGATAATTTACCGATTGCTATTACTGGCAATAGCAAAAAAGCAAGATCAGAGATGATTATTGCTCCGATTTTAGTGGAACTTAAACGAATATTTAAAGATGAAATAAATCTATTTTCTGGGGTTAATTTTACTGTTGATGAAACCCAAAACTTAAACGGAATTTGTGACTTTTTAATTAGTCATTCTCCTGAAAAATTGTTTATTGCTGCACCTATTATTACCTTAGTATAAGCGAAAAAAGAAGATTTGAATGCAGGGTTAGGTCAATGTATTGCTGAAATGGTTGCGGCTCAAATTTTTAATCAACAAGAAAATAATCAGATTTCGATGATTTTAGGTGTTGTGACTTCTGGTACAAATTGGCGTTTTTTGAGGTTGCACAATACAGATATTTTTATTGATTTAACGGAATATTATTTGTCTGATTTGAATAAAATTTTAGGCATTTTATCGAGTAGTATGGAACAATTTAGATAGTTATGGTCAAGAATGTGTTACCATTTAATTAAATGTCCTAATCATTCGTTAGGAGTTGCCGAAATATGTTAAGTTCACTACATATTGAAAATTTTAGAGGTTTCCAAGAATTTGATTTAGAAGATCTTGGCAGAATTAATTTACTTGTGGGAGAGAATAATAATGGTAAAACTTCTATTTTAGAAGCCATTTTAATATTTTTATCTCATGGGAATTTGAATGTAATCTTAGAATTAATGAAATATAGAGGAGAGTATTGGAGAGAAAAAAATGATAAAAAAGGAACCTCTGAATCTGAATATGCTATGCGTCATCTTTTCTATGGACATGAAATTGTACAAGAAACTAAATTTTCTTTAAAAGGAATAGATGATAATTCGCAAAATCAACTTATCATAGACATAAGATCAGATCCCATACAGCAAAGTCTTAACTTAAATAATAATGATGATGATAATCAAAGTGAAAAATCAGGAAATTTTAATCTCATTATTAAATGGAATCATGGAAACTTTGGTCGTAGTCCAATAGAAGTCCCTTTATCATTGAATAATACTCTTTCTCAAGATGATGTTCGGCGAATGTCTAGAAATTTATTTTCTGACATAGTAATTAATACACGATTAATCACTCCATTTTCTTTAGATATTACAGATTTAACTCAATTATTTGATAATATCGTCTTAACACCTAATGAACAATTAATTATAGAAGCACTTCAAATTATTGAAGCAAAAATTGAAAGAATTGCTTCAGTTGGCCAAGAAAAATATAGTTATACTTCTAGAAACTATAAAGAAAGAGGAGGTTTTGTCATCAAGTTTTCGGATCAAAAACAACCAGTACCTATCGGCAGTTTAGGGGATGGCATTTGGCGAATCTTATCAATTATTTTAGCAATGGTTAATCTAGAAAATGGGGTTTTATTAGTGGATGAAATTGATACAGGATTACACTTTACAACCTTATTTGATATGTGGAAAGTAATTCTATTAACTGCGAGAAAACTCAATATACAAGTTTTTGCCACAACCCATAATAGTGATTGTTGGACGAGTCTTGCAAGTTTAATTAAAAAAGAAAAAATTGAAGATAATGAAATTACCATTCAACGAATAGAACCCGATAGAAAAAAAGCTGTTGCTTTTAGTCCTAAACAAATTGTCATTGCTGCTGAAAGAGGAATTGAGGTACGTTAAAAATGGCAACTAAACCGTTAAAAAAGCTGTTAGTCGAAGGGACTGAAGATCAAAGAGTTATACCAGAATTAATTGAAGCATCTGGTATTCCTTGGGGAGAAACAAAGGAAACAGCAATTGTTAAAATTAAGTCTTATGATGGTATTGAGAATTTACTTGATAAAAATGTCATTTATACAGAATTAGAAGATAGAGGATTAATTTCATTAGGAATTATTATTGATGCAGATGATCATCCTTTAGACAGATGGCAAAGTATTCGTCATGTCTGTTTACCTACTATTTTTGATCTTCCTCAAGAATTACCAGACACTGGGTTAGTTCATTCATTTACACATAATAGCAAAGATCTAAAATTTGGTGTTTGGATGATGCCAGATAATAAAATAAGAGGAATGTTAGAAACTTTTTTAGAGTATTTAATTCCTGATACGAATAATCATCTTTGGGACTATAGTAAAGAAGTTGTCCAAGAAGCAAAAATAAAAAATGCACCTTTTAAAGACAGTTATACCGATAAAGCTTATATTTATACCTGGTTAGCATGGCAAAAAACACCAGGAAGACAACTACATGATGCCATCAAACAAAAATTTTTAGTTCCAACGAACCCCAAAGCACAAATATTCGTTAATTGGTTTAAATCTCTTTATGATTTATAGTTTTTGTCTTATCGTAATTTTAATGATTTTTTTTCCCATGATTAGCTCAAACTGAATTTTTAGCTATAATTTCTCTAAATTGGGGTCAACTGTCTCAATTTAACTGTGTGAGGAAAGGAAAAATTTGTGTTAAATCTGATCAATAGCTTACAATTTCTCTGTTTAGTTCCCATTTTAGGGGGTTCTGTCTTCTCTATCTTAACCGTAGGGACAGTCAAACGCTTCTTCAAACGTTCCCCTAAAACCCTCAATTTTACCCCTCCCGTTTCAGTTCTAAAACCTGTCAGGGGTTTGGAAAAAAACCTTAAACGCAACCTAAGAACTATTGCTACCCAAGACTATCCTGATTATCAAGTCATTTATTCTGTCCAAGATCCCCAAGATCCTGCCTACCCTATCTTAAAAGAAATTCAAGCAGAATTTGGCACTGACCGCATTTCTGTGGTTATCAGTACCGTTGAAGTAGGGGCCAATGGTAAGGTTAATAACCTCCTAGGAGGCATGGAAGCAGCGCGTCACGATATAATTATCATCAGCGACAGTGACACCTCTTTACAGCCCGATTATATCGCAACTATCGTTAATCCTTTGGCTAACCCTGATGTGGGTTGTGTCTGTACCCCGTTTAAAGTGACTAAAGCAGACAGTTGGTACGAGAAACTGGAACTTTTGACCATGAATGCTGATTTTATGCCTAGTGTGATGTTTGCTGAGGTAACAGGGGCCTCTAATTCTTGTTTGGGGCCATCTATTGCCATTCGACGGTCAACCTTAGATAAATTAGGGGGTTTAGATAGTTTAGCTGATTATTTAGTAGAAGATTACGAAATTGGCAGACGGGTTTGGACTTCTGGTCAAAAAATGGTCTTATTACCCTACATGATTGATGCGGTGGTAGACTTAGCTAGTTGGCGTAATTGGTGGAGTCATCAGGTATATTGGGATCAAAATACCTATTTAGCAAGACCTGGGGCCTTTATTGCGACCATTTTAATTCGGGCCATTCCCTTTGCGCTAATTTTTGCTTTACTGAGAGGGGATATGATTGGGTTAGGGGTGTTAATTGCTACCATTATGATTAGATTAATTACTGCTGCAATAACGGCCCAAGATATGAAGGATCAAGAAACGATCAACAGTTTATATTTATTACCCTTTCGAGATGCAGTGGGATTGATTTTTTGGGGTTTAGCTTTTACTCAGCGTACCGTAATTTGGCGTGGGGTTGAATTTAAGTTAACCAGTCATGGAAAAATGGTCAGACATCGTTTCATTCATAATTAACCCTGGGGGTCAACGGCCGTTGACCCCTACCTATGAATCATTATATGCAAGAATTAACCACAAAAGTCAAACAAAAGGCCCTTGATATCGGGTTTCATAAAGTCGGTATTGCTGATGTTGATAGGGACTATTCAGATGATGCTGTGTCTCATTTCCAAGCTTGGTTAGCATTAGGTTATCATGCTGATATGGCCTGGATGAATAACCCAAAACGTTTTGATATTCGTCAATGTATGCCCGAAGTTAAATCAGTAATTTCTGTGGCATTAAATTATTATACTCCTCATCAACATTCTGAGGACAAAAAATACGGCAAAATCTCCCGTTATGGATGGGGGAGAGACTACCATAAGGTAATGGGAAAAAAACTTAAATCTTTTAGTCAATGGTTAGAAGCTCAAGACAATAATATCAAGACTCGTTATTATGTGGATACTGGCCCCATTCAAGATAAAGTTTGGGCCCAACGTGCAGGAATTGGTTGGATTGCTAAAAATGGTAATCTGATCACTAGGGAATATGGCAGTTGGGTCTTTTTAGGAGAAATTTTAACTAACTTGAACCTCATTCCTGATACCCCTCATAGAGAACATTGTGGGACTTGTAGCCGTTGTTTAGATGCTTGTCCTACCAATGCGATTACCCGTCCTTTTGTGGTGGATGCTAACCGTTGTATCGCTTATCACACCATTGAAAATCGCAATGAAACCTTACCTAAAGATATTGTTAATCATCTAGAGGGATGGGTGGCCGGATGTGATATTTGTCAGGAAGTCTGTCCCTGGAATCAACGCTTTTCTACAGAAACAGATATCTCTGATTTTCAACCCTATCCTGGAAATCTTAAGCCAGAATTGTTAGAATTAGTTGATATTTCTCAGGAGGAATGGCATCAAAAGTTTACCGCATCAGCATTAAGGAGAGTTAAACCTGAGATGTGGCATCGGAATGCTCGTGCTAACCTAGAAGTATAGGGAATTTAGTCAGTCTACATATTCTAGATGATCCAGATTAAACAATCTTTTCCTCTGGGGAAAGATGTGATCGCTGACTTCTCTTTCACTCTTACTCCTCACCCTTCACCTGGAAAAAAATGGCACTCAAAGTAATTGTTTTTGATTTTGATGGCACTCTAGCTGATACCTATGATACTTTTGTTGAGATTGCCAACGGTTTATCAGCAGAATTCGGTTATAAACCAGTTGATCGACAAGAACAGGAAAAACTGAAGCATTTGAGTATGAAAGATCTTATTAAACAATCAGAAATTTCTCCCCTCAAAATTCCCTTTGTTCTACAACGGGTAAAATCTGAGCTCAATCATAAGATTCAAGATCTTCAACCTATCAATGATATTCCTTCCTGTCTTCAACAACTCAAAGTTCAAGGATATCTCTTAGGAATTATAACCTCAAATGCAGAAGATAATGTCTCGATTTTTCTAAAAAATCATGGTCTTGAGCAATTATTTGATTTTATCTATGCAGGAATTAATTTATTTGGTAAACATAAAATCCTTAACAAACTACTAAAACAACATAAATTACGGTCAGATGAGGTCATGTATATTGGGGACGAAACTAGAGATATTAACTCAGCTAAAAAAAGCAATGTTCAAGCTGTCGCAGTTACTTGGGGATTTAATTCTCCTGAAGTTTTGTCCAAACATCAACCCGATTTTTTGATTAATCATCCTCAAGAATTAATTACTATTATTCAAGAAAATAAATACTCAATTGATCGTCAAACCGCAATGATTGAAAGTTTAAACATGGAAGGAGAAAACCCGAAAATTATCCCTTGCTAAACTGATGATTGGTGAATCTAGCAAGGGGAAATTAACAGAAACCCTAGTGCTTTTGTTGTAGAAATCCTAAGACTTGTCTTAGCTGTTTCTTCAGCAAATCGATTTCACCCTGCATCTGATTTACTTGCTGACGCAAAGTAATGATTTCCTGGGCCATGCTTAAGGTATCTTTCGCGGAAATATTGTTTTGATTAATCGCTGAGTCTGACTCTTGAGGTTGAGGATGTTTTCTGGCTTTGGCCATGGCATCTTTAATAGCCTCAAGCAACTGCTTTTTCTCAAAGGGTTTTTCAATAAAGGAAAAATACTCAAAAGGTTCGTTCAATTTCTCGACGACTTCTTCTTTCCGTCCAGACATCAAAACTAGCGGAATTTTCTTGAGATCGTACTCTTTTTGGACTTCTTGATAGACATCCCAACCACTCATTTTGGGTAGGAGAAAATCTAACATGATTAGGCTGGGTTTTTCGCTACGGATGAGGTTATAGCCTTCTACTCCGTCTTTGGCTTCAAGAACTTTAAAATTGCCTTCGGGCAACATATCTTTAACCCGCATCCGGATCACTTTACTGTCATCAATTACAAGGATTTTGTGAGTTGGCACGGTAAACTCCCCTTCAAGAGTTAAGTCAATGGTACTTGAGGTTTATCCATCCTCACCCTTAAAAGTGATGGCTTGGCTTTGTCTCTTTCTTAAGGTTCCCCATAATTGTCTCAAACTCACCATCTCTCCCTAAAGTTTTCTGTCTCTATCTGGTGAAATGCTGATTTTATCTAGTTTATCGGGTATTTAGTTTGGGTTTTAGAGGGCAATTTTCAATAAGTTTAAATTATGTTTTTGTTGTTTTGATTGATAAATTCCAATCTATTGACTTTATGTACTTTCATTAAGATTTGAGAATTACTATCAATAGTTAACGAATCTTCGGCTTTTGATGGTATTATAAGACAAATAAACATCTACAGCCAGTGTGTCTTGTCCTAAATATAGTTCCTAAAACCCTGATTAATTGGTTTTTTTTCCCGGTTGTTGATGCAGTTTTCCCTAATGTGACTAATTTTTAAGCCTTTATTTTGAGCAAATGTACTAAAGCAAGGTAAGTATTATTGCTGATGGGGTTGACAAAACACTTTTTTGTGTATTGAGTATTAAAATATGAATAATGAGTCTCTAATTACGGAAGGAAAAGCAGAGTTTATTGTTGGTAATACGTTTTATCGATCGCAAAGTAAGGTTACAAGAGATTTAGGGGTATTAGCAGCAGCAATTTATCAACAAAATCAGGGACAATTAAGAGTATTAGATGTAATGGCAGGTTGTGGAGTTCGTTCCTTAAGGTATTCTTTAGAGAGTGGTGCTGATTATGTTTGGGTTAATGATAGTAACCCAGAAAATCAACTAATCATTGAAACTAACTTAAAGAATATTTTACGAGAAAATCAAGCTAAAATAACGTATAAAAATGCTAATGAAATCTTTTTTGACTGTTATAATCGGAAAGACTATTATGATTTAGTGGATGTGGATGCTTTTGGTTCCCCTAATCCTTATTTAAGTACCCTATTATGGGCCACAAAAATTGGAGGACTAATTTATTTAACCTGTACCGATGGCAGAACCGCAACGGGACATTTACCGGAAAAAAGTTTACAGGTATATGGTTCTTATGGGCGATCGCATCCTGCGGCCCAAGAACAAGCTTTGCGCTTATTAATTGGTAGTGTTTTACAACAAGCAGCGACCATGGGGTTAGGAATTAAGCCAATTTTTTCTTTATTTACGGGGCAAACCTATCGGGTCATGATGATGTTATTGCCAAAAATTAATTTAACTCTAGAGAGTTATGGTTTTTTAGGTTACTGTCATCAATGTGGGGAATATACAACAATTTTTTATGGAAAATTAGGCAAAGTAAGCTGTTATCATGCAGCAGAAGATAAACACTATCCTTATACTATTTCAGGAGCAATGTGGTTAGGAAATTTGCATAATAAAATATATTTAGAGCAGATGAAAAGCTTAGCAGAAAGTTTAGAATGGATAGAGAGAGTTGAGTTATTATCAATGATGGTTCATGAGTTAGACTTTCCTCCTTATTTTTATACCTTGGGGGAAATAGGAAGACGAGGAAGATTAGATCTTCCCAAGCGATCGCAACTGATTGAAAGATTACAAACTAAAGGTTATCGTGCTGCTCCCACTCATATTAATCCCCAAGCAATTAAAACCAATGCAGACTTAAAAATGTGTATTGAAATTGCCAAAATCAAGTGATTTTTTTCCTTCTGCCTTTCAAATAAGTGCATCCAAAGCTGCATTACCCGCTTCAAGATCTCGCATTGCTTGGAAAGCACGATTAACACCACGGGTATAAAATAAGATTGATTAAGAGGGAAATATTATGAGTGCATCAGAAAATGTCGCAATTGTCAAACAACTTTATGAGGTGATGGGACAAGGCGATCGCCAATTCATCAAATCTTTATTGACAGAAAATATTCAATGGTATGGATTAAGCTTAACGGAAGGGGTTCAATCCCAACTACTAAGCGGAATTGTTGCCGTGACTGACTTTCTAGAAAAGTCTGATCCTGTTTTAACCATGTTAAGATAACTCAAAAAATGCGGGATTTTTGGCCAAAAATTTACCAAAAGGAGGCTGGTTTTATTCTCGCCATGGGTTTACTCAGTCGAGGGGTAATTGCGATCGCCATGTTGGGGATTGCACCTTTGCTAACTGCGCCCTCTGGCGGCATACAAGCAGAATTAGGATGGGATGTTTTTTCAGCCTGGGACAGTGATTTGTATCAGCAAATTGCCGTTAATAATTATGATGGGTTAGGAGAAAATCCTGGAGCAAACGTAGCATTTTTCCCCCTGTTTCCCTTACTGATTCGGGGGGGAATGTTATTAGGATTTTCTTCAAACGTCGTGGGAACTTTAATTAACAATGCTGCATTTTTAGCAACGTTATTTGTTCTCTATGATTGGGTCAAAAAAACCAATGGCCTTGTCGCTGCACGTTGGGCAACAGCAATTTTAGCCTGGTGTCCCCTCTCAATTTTTGGCACAGTAGTTTATAGCGAAGGACTCTTTTTGTTCTTCAGTACCTCAGCTTTATCTGCCTTTGAACGTCAACATTACAGACAAACTGCCCTCTGGGGGATCTTAGCAACCGCTACCCGTATTACCGGACTAGCCTTAATGCCCGCTTTAATGATCACGGCTTGGCATAAACGCTTACCTCTGATGGCTTATGTTGCTAGTTTTGCCAGTGGGGGAGGAACCCTATTGTTTAGCCTTTACTGTTGGCTGCAGTTTCGTGATCCTCTAGCATTTATTACCGTACAACACAGCCAATGGCAACGAAAACAAGGCATTGACTGGGAAGGTTGGAGCAAGATGTTAGGAGAAATCACCATTGGTAGCAAAAATTTAGCAGCAGGTGCGATCAATGATCCTTGGCATCCCTTGTTATTTGGCTTAATTATAGCGATCGCTTACGGATTATGGCGTTATCGTGCTGATCGTCCCCAAGCCTACTTAGATTATAGTCTAGGGGTTTTAGGCTTATTCCTCTGGCTGTTAATCGGCGATCCCTTATTAAACACTCTTTCTGTTCTCGGTGGTATCGTTTTACTCTGGTGTTTACGTCATCAGTTGAGTTTCCTGGTGGTTATTTACGGTTTTTGTGCCTTGGGACTGCTGATTTCTTCTGGGGGGACAATTTCTTTAAATCGTTTAGCCTACGGCATTATTTCCTTAACCATTGCCCTAGGACTATTACTATCGCGATCACCTCGCTTGGGCTATGTTACTCTAGGATTTTTTGGCTTATTATTAATCAGTTTTTCCATTCGTTTTGCTCAACATCAATGGGTTGCTATGATTTGAACTGTAAAAAAAATGTTAACTTAAGTTAAACTGGCCAATTAACAGATAAATATTGCAGAGGAAACCTTATCTTATGGTTGCAACTCCGATTAAACCAAAATACGAGATCAAAGATATTAACCTAGCCCCTAAAGGAAAACAACGTATTGACTGGGCAGGGCGTGAAATGCCAGTTTTGCGTCAAATTCAAGAACGTTTTGCCAAAGAAAAGCCCTTTGCTGGTATTCGGATCGCAGCTTGTTGCCATGTTACCACCGAAACCGCCCATCTAGCGATCGCCCTGAAAGCGGGTGGTGCAGATGCTGTTCTGATTGCCAGTAACCCCCTCTCTACTCAAGATGATGTGGCTGCTTGTTTAGTGGCTGATTATGGCATCCCTGTTTATGCCATTAAAGGGGAAGATAATGCTACTTATAGCCGTCACGTTCAAACGGCCCTCGATCACAAACCTAACATTATTATCGATGATGGTAGCGATGTCGTAGCTACCTTAATTAAAGAACGTCAGCATCAAATCAGTGACCTCATTGGCACCACCGAAGAAACCACCACAGGGATCGTTCGTCTTCTAGCCATGCTGAAAGATGGGGTTCTCACCTTCCCCGCGATGAATGTCAATGATGCTGATACGAAGCATTTCTTTGATAACCGTTATGGAACTGGCCAATCTACCCTAGATGGTATCATTCGCGCCACCAACGTTCTGTTAGCAGGTAAAGTGGCTGTTGTCGCTGGTTATGGTTGGTGTGGTAAAGGGGTGGCTATGCGGGCCCGTGGCCTCGGTTCTAACGTAATCGTCACGGAAATTGACCCTGTAAGAGCGATTGAAGCAGCGATGGATGGTTTCCGCGTCATGCCCATGGCTGAAGCTGCCACTCACGGGGATCTCTTTATCACTGTAACAGGCAATAAGCACGTCATTCGTCCCGAACATTTTGAGGTGATGAAAGATGGGGCCATGGTTTGTAATTCTGGTCACTTTGATATTGAAATTGACCTCAAATCTTTAGGGGCAAAAGCCACTGATGTGAAGGAAGTTCGCAACTTTACCCAAAAATATACTTTACCTAGTGGTAAGTCTATTGTTGTCTTGGGAGAAGGTCGGTTAATTAATTTAGCCGCAGCAGAAGGTCATCCTAGCGCAGTGATGGACATGAGTTTTGCTAACCAAGCCTTAGCTTGTGAATATTTAGTCATAAATAAAGGCAAGTTAGCCCCTGGAATTTATAATATTCCCAAAGAACTCGATCAAGATATTGCCAGCTTAAAACTTAAAGCAATGGGTATTAGCATTGATACCTTAACCCCCGAACAAGAAGAATATATCAACTCTTGGACAGTGGGAACCTAAGCCCTGGTTAAGACTTTTCATGGGGTGGGCATTGCCCACCTTTCTCTTTAGTTATTTTGGGGAAAAATGGCAGATAATCTATGTTAAGAAAAACTTATAATTGGGTGATTGGTTGGAGTGAAACCCCTTATGGAATTTGGGCCTTATTTGCTTTAGCCTTTGCTGAATCTTCCTGTTTTCCTTTCCCCCCTGATGTTCTTTTAATTGCTTTATCTGTAGGACAACCCATTGCTGCCTTTCAATTCGCGTTAGTTTGTAGTCTGGGGTCTGTTTTAGGCGGTTTAGCTGGTTATGCCATTGGTTACTTTGCTTTTGCTACCATTGGCCAAACCATCCTCAATTTGTATGATCCCCATCAAGCCGTGTTTGAACAAATTAAAGGACTATATAATACTTGGGGGTTTTGGGGGGTTTTAATTGCTGCTATTACACCCATTCCTTATAAAGTTTTTACGATTGCTTCTGGGGTTTTTAAGTTTAATTTGTTTCAATTTATTCTAGCTTCTATTTTAGGCAGAAGTTTCCGCTTTTTCTTAGTGGGTGGTCTAATTTTTTGGGGCGGTGAATCTCTCAAAGATTGGATCGAAAAATACTTTGATTGGTTAGCTTGGGGCTTTTTAGCCGTTTTAGTATTAGGATTTGTTGTTTTAAAAGTGATTGGTCATGGCTAAATTATCAGCAGAATTAGAAAAATATTTTTGGGCAGAAGAACGGTCTTCTGATGTCAAGTTAGGGGATATTCTCGAATTAACGGGAGAACGAATTTTTGGCTTTTTATTAGTCATTCTCTCTTTACCGTCAGCCTTACCTGTTCCTGCTCCTGGTTATTCCATTCCTTTTGGCGTTTTAATTTTGTTATTGGCGGTTCAAATGATTGCGGGGGCGAAAATTCCTTGGCTGCCTGAAAAGATGAAAAAAGGGTCAATGAAACTGGAAACTGTGCAGAAGTTTATCAAAGCAGGTAATCCTTGGTTAAAACGCATTGAAGCAATCACTCGCCCCAGAATGACTTATATTTGTACCAGTGTTCCTGGTCGCGTTATCATCGGGGTTGCTATTTGTTTAATGGCTATTTCTATGATGATTCCTATTCCTGGAACCAATACTTTACCCGCTATGGGAATTTTTATAACTGCTTTTGGACTTCAAGAAGATGATGGCTTTATTAGTCTTGCTGGCTTAGTTATTTGTCTAATAGCAAGTATTCTTTCTACTTCTATTATTATGGCAGTAATTTGGGGAGGAAGCAGTCTTTTAGACATGATTAAAGATTCTTTAGGTCGTTAAGTTTTAGATAGGGGATAGAGGTTTATTTGTTAGGAAATGTCTCTATCTTTCTAGCTTAACCCATCACCTACTCACTGCCTCACCCCTCCCGTAAAACATAACCCACCCCTCGAACCGTATGAATAAGACGTTTATGACCTTCACTTTCTATTTTTAAACGCAAATAACGAATATAAACCTCAATTACATTAGACTCTCCCTGAAACTCTTCTCCCCAAACATTTTCTAAAATTTTATCTCTGGCCAAAACTTCTTGAGGATGAGACATAAAATACTTCAAAAGTTCAAATTCTTTCATGGTTAAATCAATAACTTTCTGATTAACAAAAAGTTGCCGAGTTGTCAAATCAAGAATCACATCCTCAAATTGCAATTGTTCTTTAATCACTTTTGGGGGAGTCAAATAAAAGCGAACTAATTTTAATAGAGTTTGGGTATGATCCGTTTTTAATAAAAAATCATCGGCCCCAGACTCCAAACAAGTCACCCTTTCTTCAACGGTTTCTTGCTCAACCAACATAATCACAATCACCGAGTTTCCCATCTGTCTCAACTGACGACACAACTCTAAACCCGCTTGTCCCGTCCCCTGACGATTAATCACCACCATCGCAGGTTGATAATTCTTAATCCCTTCTAAGGACTGAGACACATCTGCGATCGCCATGGGAGTATAACCCCCTTCCCTTAAATCAAGAGAGACTCGTTGACTCAAAGGTTCATCTAATTGCACAAGAAGAATACAAGGATTGAAGCTCATTTATTTTGATCTGGGAAAATTTCTGTAACAACACGCTCTTGACGATTACTATTAGTGACGATAATGTTCTTATTATTCAATGTACCGACGGCTTTTTCTCCCGTCAGATTAAATTGCGGATTTTGTTGTTCATAAATCACATTACCAACCGCTTCAATGGTTTGAGATGCCATGTTCCAGGTTAAATCATTAGAGTATAATTTTGCTTCATTGCTTTGACTCATCCCTTGCACCCCACCTTTGAGATGGGCAATATTTTGAGCAAATTCAACCTCTGCTTGATTGCCTGTAATCGTAACATTATCTTGATAATGAATCAGTTTAACGGGTTTGTCTGACCGAACTTGACGAGTTTTATAGTTCCAAATAATTTCATTGCTGGCCACTTGTACCGGAGGTTTAACTGACTTAAATTCAATATTTTCTTTGATGACAACCTCTTTCTTATCCAAGTGTACGGTAGCTTTGTTAGCAATTAAATTATCGGTAATAATTTTATTGTGAAACCTTGCCAATTTTAACAAGCGATCGCCGATAATGGTTTGTTTCGGAATTTCCCAGATTAAATGTTCTGTTTTCAACTGTAAGCTTTTCTTTTCAGAAGTCCCGACAATTTGCCCCGTTAATTCTAATTTTTGCTCACGAGTATTATAGTTCCCTTCTTTAGCAGAAACTTCGAGTTGTGGATGAGAACCCTGTAAGTCTTTCCTGACGATCAATAAAGAGTCTTTTGGCCGCCATTCTACTTCTTGACTGCGAATTACCGCTTTATTACGGGGATCAACTGCGAGAATATTCTTCTTGAGGAAAATTTCTGTGCCATCACGGTAAATTTCTCCCTGATCAGCCTTAATTTGCAAAACAATCTTCCCGTCTTGGAAAATATTGCCTTTGACTGCGGTTAAATTGGCTTTTTTGCGATCAGGACTGTATTTTGCCTCATCCACCTGAATTTTCCAGAGGAGTTTTCCTTCCTCATTGGATTGTTCTAAGGTGGCATCATTGAGCATTAAACTGGTTTCGTTTCTGGTTTGCTCGGCCTGACTGTCTGGTTTTTTTTGAGCTTGTTTACCGGATTGACAGGCTATCAAACTTAACAACAGTACCAGCATTCCCCCTTTTAGTAGCCAATGGTACAGGGAATGCTGTTGTTTGAATGTATTGTATTGGTTCATCACCCTCTTTAATCAATCAGATGTGTCCCTTTTACTCTAACGCTATCGTTGCTTATTTTGATCGAGAACACCAACCCCGGAATAACTGTTATAAGACAAATTAGGTTTGGGGTTTTTTTGGATATCTTCTTTGATTTGATCAAGATCAATGTAGCGATCAGCCACATTAATTAGACTATCACTGGTCATGGAACGAAGACTAACCACTTCAATGCGGGCCCCGCGATAACTCACCGCATCAGCAGCATAGGCCAAATCTCCGTCTCCACTGACGATCACGGCCGTATCATAGGCCCCCACTAAGGCCATTAAATCAACGGCAATTTCTACATCTAAATTGGCTTTTTTGGAACCGTCAGGTAGTTGCACTAAATCTTTGGCAATAACACGATAGCCATTGCGTCGCATCCACAGCAAGAACCCTTGTTGTTTTTCGTTGCTACGATCTACCCCTGTGTAGAAAAAGGCTCTTAATAAACGAGATCCTCCGGTGAGGCGATAAAGAAGCTTGGTATAATCAATCTCGATGCCTAACTGTAACGCAGCATAGAATAAGTTAGAGCCATCGATAAAAATAGCAACCCGTCCGCGATTTTCTAATACTTGTTCTGGCGTAAAAATGGAATCATCTTCAAAATCGTCAAACATTGTTGTTATGCCTCGTTGATCATCAAAAAAGGATGGGTTGTGAAAGTTATTTGTGAGTTCGGGTTTGTATTTCATGGGATTTGGGATGGGTTTAACACAAAAATCGGAAAAAAACTTGAATTTTCAGTTTTTTAAGAGCTTTCCTCCGATGGAAGCTCAAGTTTCGCAAAGATGGGCTGGGGTTTGGGTAGGTTTTGATTGGCGGTAATTTTCCCCCATTGACTATGGTGGTTAAAGGGTGCAATCTGAGCGAGGCGATCGCCTTGATTAAAGTCTATAGAAAAACCTAATTGTTGGTAGATTTTGCCACTGAGATTAGGAATAATAGGAGCGAGTAAATAAGCAGCAAGGCGCACTGATTCTAACACGGCGTATAGAATCCTTTCCACTTCGGACTGTTTTCCCTCTTTGTATAAACGCCAAGGGGCCTGTTCATCAATGAATTTATTACCGGCCCGAATTAACGTTAAAATCTCCTCACATCCCTCATTAAATTTCAGGGTTTCATAGGTTTTAATCACTCGTTCCCCTAGATCTAAACCAATGGTTTTTAGGGTATGTCCTTGGGGTAAATCGGCTGCGGTCAAAGCAGACAATGAGCCTTGACAGTATTTTTGAATCATCCCTAAGGTACGATTCAGAAGATTCCCTAAGTCATTGGCTAAATCCGCGTTAAGGATATTAACAAAACGGGTTTCATTAAAATCACCATCCTTCCCACATTCTATCTCTTTTAAGAAATAGTAGCGCAGACCATCCGCACCATAATTATCTACCAACTTAAATGGATCTAGGGTATTTCCTAAGCTTTTTCCCATTTTTTGTCCATCTTTTGTTAGAAACCCATGACCAAATATTTTTTGGGGTAAGGGCAGTTTGGCTGACATTAACATGGCAGGCCAATACACAGCATGAAATCGTAAAATATCTTTACCAATTAAATGCAAATTAATCGGCCACCAATGAGCAAGAGCATTCTCTAAGGTGGGGTCTTGTTCTGGTTCGAGTAAGGCGGTAACATAGGCTAAAAGCGCGTCAAACCACACATAAATGGTATGTTTGGGGTTGCCAGGAACAGGAAACCCCCATTCGACATTGACGCGAGAAATGGAGAAATCTTGTAATCCTTGACTGACAAAGTTTATGACTTCATTGCGACGACTTTCTGGTTCAATAAATTGGGGATTTTTTTGATAGAGTTCTTCCAGTTTTTCTTGATATTTGGATAATCTAAAAAAATAGTTTTCTTCATCACGCCATTCGGCTTTTTTATTGGGATGTAGGGGACAACACCCATTCTCTAATAATTCCCGTTTTTCTTTAAATTCTTCGCAAGGGACACAATACCAACCCTGTTGTTGGGCTAAATAGATGTCGTCATTCTTCTCAACCCGTTGCCAAAATTCATTGACAATAGCTTGATGACGGGGGGCAGTTGTGCGACTAAAGCGATCATATTGAATGTCTAATTTGTCCCATAAGGACTCGAAACTGGCCACCATCTGATCGCAATGTTCTTGGGGGGGGATTCCTTTTTCTTGGGCTGTTCGTTGGATTTTCTGCCCATGTTCGTCGGTTCCAGTGATTAGAAGAATTTTTTCCCCTCTTAACCGCTTATGACGAGCGATAACATCCGCAATCATCGTTGTATAGGCACTACCAATGTGAGGGACTCCGTTTACATAATACAAAGGGGTCGTCAGGGCAAATTTTAAAGGGTTTGTCTTTTCTGGGGTCATTTAAATCTAATCAGATTTCAATAAACAATATCTCTTGAGATTATTGGACATAGGGAACAAGATTGCTAATGATTTATTCTAGCTGTTTTTTTTCTCTTTCACCCCTTTAGTATTAACTTATTTTTGTGTCTTCTATCAATAAAAACATCCTTAAGGCTTCTTTATTAAGAGATTTAAAGGAACTCTAAAGATAATTGAAGTAACCCATTAAAATTTATTTTTTTGTTATAAGAGCAGAGAAATAGGGAAAAGAGAATGATTCTTAGCCAAACTTCTGTTAGAATTAATACTGGCTTGTCTGGGAGAGGTGGCAGAGTGGTCGAACGCGCCCGACTTGAAATCGGGTTTGGTGAAAGCCAACGTGGGTTCGAATCCCACCCTCTCCGTTTTTTTGAAGTCAGAAGTTGGGGAGTTTTGAGTTTCCCCTTACTTCCTCACTCTTAAACCGCTTGAGGTTGTCCTTGGGGTTGAAACTGGAACAGAGAATAGACCACATTGCGACGAATATCAATCATCATCTCTAGGAACATTTCATAACCCTCCTGTTTATATTCAATCAGGGGGTCTTTTTGTCCGTATCCTCGTAACCCAATGGACTCCCGTAAGGCATCCATTGACTGTAAATGTTCCCGCCATAAAGTATCAATTTGTTGCAAAATAAAGAAGCGTTCGGCCTCTCGCATCAAACCAGGACGTACCTTATCCACTTCATCCTCTTTAAGATCGTAGGCTTTGCGAACCTCTTCATGGAGAAAGATCTTCATTTCACTTACCGTCATATCTTCCATCTCTTTTGCCGTAAGATCTTGCAGGAGATAAACGAATTCTTTGACCTTATTCACCAGATTTTCCACGTCCCATTCTTCGGGGGGTAATTCAGGGTTAACGTAAGCATCAACAATTTCATCCATTGTCTTTTCTGCATATTGCAACACTTGTTCTTTGAGATCTAACCCTTCTAATACCCGACGACGTTCCGCATAAATGGCCCGACGTTGGTTATTCATCACCTCATCATATTCAAAAACCTGTTTACGGGTGTCATAGTAAAAGGTTTCCACCTTTTTCTGGGCCCCTTCCAGGGAACGGGTTAACATTTTCGATTCAATCGGCATATCTTCTTCAACCCGGAAGGCATTCATTAAACCGGCCACGCGATCGCCGCCAAAGATTCTTAACAAATTATCTTCTAAACTTAAGAAGAATTTGGTTGATCCTGGGTCTCCTTGTCGTCCGGCCCGTCCCCGTAACTGGTTATCAATCCGACGGGACTCGTGACGTTCCGTTCCCATCACATGAAGTCCCCCTGATTCCACCACTTCATCATGTTCTTTATCCGTCAATGCGTCATATTCTTTGCGAATGGCCTTATAGACTTCCCGTAATTTTTGAATTACGAGATCATCTGTGGGGGCATTTTCTGACGCAATAGCGATTTTTTCTTCTGCTTCTAATTCAGACAAGCTTTGCTGTCCATATTCTGTCACGGCCAATTTAACCGCTTCTTTGATCAAATTTTCCGTCCCTTCTGACAGTTTAGTAGGGAAAATATCTGCTGAAGGTTGCCATTTTTTCTTCTTCTTATCCTTGCCAAACCCTTGAGGACGACGACTATTTCCCCCCATTCCGCCGGCCATTAGGTTATCATCTTCTGGCATCACGATCTGAGGCATAAGGTATTCCCGAATTTTCAGACGGGCCATGTAGTCAGAGTTCCCCCCTAAAATGATATCCGTTCCCCGTCCTGCCATGTTGGTAGCGATGGTAACAGCCCCTTTTCGTCCTGCTTGGGCGACAATTTCTGATTCCCGTTCGACGTTCTCTGGTCGAGCATTAAGGATATTATGGGGAATATTTTTTTGTCGTAGTAAGGAAGCAATGACCTCTGATTTTTCAACGCTGGTAGTTCCCACGAGAATAGGCCGACCCTGTTGATAGAGTTCTTCGACTTCGTTGGCCACTGCTTGCCATTTAGCGGGTTCGGTTTTATAGACCACATCAGGCAGATCATACCGTTGAGAGGGCCGGTTAGTGGGAATAATGGTTACTTGAAGGTTATAGACTTTTTCCAGTTCCGTTTCTTCCGTTTTGGCGGTTCCGGTCATGCCTGAGAGTTTAGAATATAACAAGAAAAAGTTTTGATAGGTAATGGTGGCTAGGGTTTGAGTTTCCCGTTGAATGGGAACCCCTTCTTTAGCCTCGATCGCTTGGTGAAGTCCATCACTCCAACGTCTTCCTGCTAATACCCGTCCGGTAAATTCATCAACGATGACCACTTCTTTATTTTTAACGATATAATTCACATCTTTGGTGAATAATTCTTTAGCTTTGATGGCATTAAAAATATAGTGGGCCCAAGGATTTTCTTGATCATAAAGGTCTTGAACACCGAGTAATTGTTCAGCTTTTTCAAATCCTTGATCTGTCATTAAAACGTTGCGGGCTTTTTCGTCTACTTCGTAATCTTTAGGGTCGTCTTCTGATTCTTGTTCTTCGAGTTGTTTGGCAATTTCCGAGGCTTTAAGATATTTTTCTGTGGGCCTTTCTACTTGCCCAGAAATAATTAAGGGGGTGCGGGCTTCATCAATTAAAATCGAGTCAACTTCGTCAATAATGCAGTAATTAGGGGGACGTTGTACCACTTCGGCCATGGAGGTGGCCATGTTGTCCCGTAAATAATCAAAGCCTAATTCACTGTTAGTTGTATAAGTAATATCACAAGCATAGTTTTTCTTGCGTTCTTCGGGGTTCATTCCTGACTGAATGAGTCCCACGGTTAACCCTAAGAAACGGTGTACTTGTCCCATCCATTCTGCGTCCCGACGGGCCAAATAGTCGTTGACGGTGACAACATGAACGCCTCTTCCTGTCAGTCCATTAAGATAGGCTGGCAGGGTAGCTACCAGGGTTTTTCCTTCCCCTGTCTTCATTTCGGCGATTTGCCCTTTATGGAGAACCATTCCACCGAGTAGTTGTACATCAAAATGACGCATTCCTAAGACACGGATACCTGCTTCTCGTACCACAGCAAAGGCTTCCGGTAGGATTTCGTCTAAAATATCCTCTAATTCCTCATCGTTGTTGGCTTTATCGAGGGCTGCTCGAAATTCGATAGTTTTTTCCCTCAATTGGCCATCAGATAATTTCTGAATATCTTCTTCCAGCAGGTTAACATCTGTAACAATGGGTTGAAATTTCTTAACTTTTCGGGTGTTAGGATCACCAAATAGAGCTTTAAGCATAGGTTTTTTTTATGATTTATTTTACCGCAATCTTGAGCTATGGCCCTTACTTTGAAAGCTTGGGATTTTTGGCCGACAACGGATAACTAAAGAGTAGACGATGATTTATTGTATCATTTTGGGTTTTGACCTCAGTATTTTCCTGGGTTTTTGGAATATTTTAAGACCTTTTCTCATCACCCCATCAACTCCTCATCCCTTGAACCGTCATTTGAGCTTCATTAAGCAACTGATAACCAATGCGAAAAAGTTCTTGACCTGTATGTAAATGGGAGTCATCATAATTACAGGAAAACCAGTCTAATTCGTCAATGCCATCCCCTACCTGATTTAAGCAATAATAAAGCGCGGCAGCCACTTTAGCTAATTTAGGGGGATTTGGTTGGGAGTCAAAAATATGTTTTGCTTGTTGTAAATGGCTGTGACATGAGCGTAAATAATCTTGAAATACTGCCATTAATTCATCGTCAAAGGGATCGGCAGCTAAAGCATCAATTTGTTCATTCAACTGATAAATAATCCGAGAAACTAAGCGATCAACGGGTTGATAAACATTTTTTAACCATTCATCAATTAACCCTGCTGATGCTTGTTCGGCTGCTCGTTGACGTTGATAATAATATTGGGCCGTGGCTGTGCGTTGTTGTCGTTGGGACGAGGGATAGTTAGGAAGAAATTGCCGATCATAATTATGCCTCTGCTGAGGATCACCTAATATCTCATAAGCGGCATTGATACGAATAATCTGATCGTGGTTAGCAGTTTTAGTCTGACTATCAGGATGGAATTGTTTGGCTAGCCGCCGATAAGCCTGTTTAATTTCTGTTTGGCTGGCACTTTGACTGAGTTCGAGGATTTGGTAATGATTAGTAGATGTCATGACAGTCTGGACAAGAGGACAACAGCGGCTAACCCTTTCCTCAATTCATCATCGCCAACTGAGGCGGTTCTAGGTCTTGGAATAGGGGTGTACTTAAGTAACGTTCGCCGAAACTGGGTTGAATCATTACGATTAGTTTACCGATATTTTCGGGGCGTTGTCCAACTTTTATGGCCGCAGATAGGGCGGCCCCTGTGGAAATTCCTGAAAGTAAGCCTTCTTCCCTGGCCAGTCGTCTGCCATAACTCATGGCCTCTTCATCCGTCACTGTCACCACTTCGTCAATTAATTCTACTTTGAGGACTTCTGGCACAAAACCAGCCCCAATGCCTTGAATTTTATGCCCTCCTGGTTTACCTCCTGATAAGACGGGGCTATTTTCCGGTTCAACGGCGATCGCTTGAAAGGTGGCTTTTCGTTGTTTAATGACTTCTGCAATTCCAGTAATAGTTCCCCCTGTCCCCACTCCAGCAATTAAAATATCCACCCGTCCATTGGTATCTTCCCAAATTTCCTCTGCTGTAGTTAAACGATGAATCTCCGGGTTAGCAGGATTATTAAATTGTTGCAACATATAAGCATTGGGCAGGGTGTCTACTAATTCTTGGGCCCGACGAATACAACCACTCATGCCTTCACTGCCAGGGGTTAATTCTAATTGGGCTCCATAAGCTTTTAACATGGCCCGACGTTCTTTACTCATGGTTTCGGGCATAGTTAAGATTAATTTATAACCTTTGGCTGCGGCGGCCATCGCTAAGGCGATACCTGTATTCCCTGATGTGGGTTCTACTAATAGGGTTTTGCCTGGAATAATCAACCCTTCCCGTTCGGCTGCATTAATCATATTAACCCCAATCCGGTCTTTAACCGAGGCCGCAGGGTTCATTCCTTCTAATTTCACCACAATTTGAGCTACACAGCCCTCTGCTTGGGGAATACGATTTAATCGCACAAGGGGAGTCCGACCAATTAATTCTGTAATGTCGTGGGCAATTTTCATTCTTCTTTTCGTTGGTGTTATTGATCACTTGTTCTTTGGTTGTAGTCCCTGATGGTGAGGTTGACAGTATTTTTTATGCTTTCTTTAACTAATTGTGTCGGGCAACAGTCCTTGATAATATAATTGGCAATGTGAAATTAAATAAATAATAATGGCAAAAAATCAAGATTTTCAGACAGTTAGAGAATGGTTACTCGAAAACAGTCAACAGTTTTCTCAGAAAAAAGCGATTATTGATGTTGAACGTTTGGGAATTACTTATCATCAATTAGGAGAGTGCCTACATCAACTGGTTAATCAGTTAAATTCTCTGGGAATTGCCCGTAATGATGTTGTTGTCGTCAGCTTACCCGATGGAGGTAATACCCTGGTGACAATTCTAGGGGTGGCTGCCACAGCGATTGTTTTTCCTCTTAATACTAATAGTCGTTTAGAAGAATTTAACTACTACTTCGATCAAATTCAGGTTAGTGCTGTCATTGTAGAAGCAAATTCCAGCAGTGAGATAGTCAAAGTGGCTAAAAACAGGGGGATCTGCATTCTAGAATTAAATTGTGAGACAGGTGAGACTGTAGGAAGTTTTCGTCTGTCTGCTTCTGCTCAAATTGCCGCACCTAAATATGATGTTCCACAGCTTGATGATCCCTTAATTTATATTGGCACGGCTGGCTCAACTTCAACCCCAAAAATTGTTTCTTTGACCCATAAAAGTATTTATATTTCCATCGCTCATGCTGCACAATGGATGAAATTAAGTGAAGATGACTGTTCTTTATGCGTTATGCCTTTTGCCCATCTTCATAGTATTGTACGTTCTACTTTTCCGGGATTACTCACAGGAGGCAGTGTTGTTTGTACATCTGGGTTTGATCCAGCACGGATGTTAACCTGGATTAATCAGTATCATCCCTCTTATTTTACGGCGGTTCCTAGTATTTATCGAGCATTATTAAAGCGCATTGAGAGAATCGGATGGTCATTATCTCCTGAGAGTCGTTTACGCTTATTGATTACGGGTTCCGACGCTATTAATGCCGAAACGATCACCCAAGTACAAAAGGTTTTTGGGGTTCCTTTGCTACAATTTTACGGTTTATCAGAAGTTTCGCCCCTATTAGCCACTTTACCCCATCCCTCCCTATCCTATCCTTCTGGTGCTGTTGGTCAAGTTAACCCTGTCTGGACGATTAAATGTCTTGATACAGAAGGAAAAGAAGTTCCTATCGGTCAAGAAGGAGAAATTACCGTCAAGGGAGGGATTATTAATCATTTAGTCGGTAAAAATATTGATCCTGATGGCCAGAAAATTCGGGAAGGATGGTTACAGACAGGAGATTTAGGTCGTCTTGATGATAACGGATTTTTATTCTACACAGGACGAGTAGATGATCGCATTAATCGGGGAGGAAAGAAAATATCTGCCCGTCAACTGGAATCTATACTAATTGCTCACCCTGATGTAGTTCAAGCAGTGGTATTTCCTGTTCCTGATACGATTTATGGTCAAAAAGTAGGTACAGCAATTATCCCTAAAGATGGAGTTAACCTGACATCTCAAATTCTACGGGAATATCTCTTAACACGGGTATCTGATTATCAAATTCCTGAGTATATTGTCTTTACTGATCAAATTCCTTTGTCTCATGCGGGTAAAATTCAACGCAAAAAACTAGCCCAATATTTTGAGTTGAAGGAGTCAACTACATCTGTTTTACCGGAGCAACCTTTAACCGTTGATCCTGATCAAACCACAGAGAGATTAATAGCTGATGTTTTTAAGCGAATTTTAGGATTAACTGAGGTCAAAATCACCGATAGCTTTTTTGAATTAGGGGGAAATTCCCTGACTGCACTAGAATTACTCCATGCTATTCAAACTTATTTTGGTAAAACCCTCTCTATTGCTACCTTACTAGAAAATCCCACCCCTCAAGGATTGGCGATCGCTATTAAACAACAGGGATGGGTTGCTAAAGCGTCGGGGTTATTAGGAATACAACCCGAAGGAAATTATCCACCATTGTTTGCCTTTACGGGATTATGGGGATTTCCTACCGCTTATCGACAATTAGCCCAATTAATTCGTGAGAGTGATCATCCTCTTTGGGCAATGGGTAATCCTGAAGTAGATAGCATTGAGGAAATGGGGAAAATTTGTCTGGGGGATATGCGTCAAATTCAATCCACTGGTCCATATTACCTCATGGGTTATTCCTTCGGTGGATTATTAGCCCTCGAAGTGACCAAACAACTGGAACAGCAAGAAGAAAAGGTCGCTTCTGTCATTCTTTTAGATCCAGCTAAATTTCGCAAAAATGTTTCTCAAGGTCAATTTTTTTCGATGGTGAGAGATGAATTGCGCCAGGCAAAACAAACCTTTCAACAAAATCTTCGCTTAAAAAATCATCCTTTCCGGGAAATAATCCATCGCAATCTAAAAGCTAGGGATAGTTATGATCGCCCAAAAGTTAACACTCAAGCCATGCTCATTGTCACTCAAGAAAGAGTTGCCGAAAATCCCGACTATGTGCAAAAATGGCTTAGTTTATTTGGGGCAAAAAGTACCTCTTTGGTACTAGAAGTGGGACACACCATGCTTGATGAACCTCATGTTAGTCAAGTCGCGCCCCATATTAAAGACTATTTGTTGAATTTAACCTAGGCCATTGAAACAAGAATCTTTCTTTCTCCAGTAAAGGGTTGTCTCCCATGGGCGATCGCCTGGTTATCACAGATTAAAATATCCCCCTGTTGCCAATTAAATACCACTTCTTCAGAAAGCAGCACCTCGCGGATGTGATCAATTTCTTGATCACTGATGGGGGTGCCATCTCCATAACGGGCATTCTTGGGTAAACCATTTTCTCCATACAAAGATAACAGCAATTGACGTTGTTTCGCATCAAATTCATGAGGATGCCAATTAATGGCTTGATTTCCCCAATAAGCTTTTCCTGTGATGGGATGATTGCGAATTCCTGGACAAGTCAGGGATGTTTGTAACCCTCCATCTGCTTTCCACTGATAATCATAACCATCTGCGGTTAAAATCTGTTCAACTTTGCTGCGATCATCAGTTTGAAAGGTTTCTTGCCAAGAACGATTAAATCCTTTTCCTCCATGTAAATTACTAATATAAGTAACCCCTTTCTCGGCAAATTTATCTCGAATATCTGGGGAGATTTTCTCTAAAACACGACGCATATCACCAATAGGAGTTTCTCCGCGATCAGTTGGTGGTTGTTGGCAAAAAAAGAACAGTATGCTTGGCATCTTTTTTAAATAAGAACACTCATTATGCAGCATAATGTGTTGCTGAGCAGGATAATGGGTGCTAGTATAAACCCGATTTTTCACAATAGTACGGGGCGATCCCCCACCAATATAATTCAGCAATTCGGGAGAAAAAGTCTTACAAACTGATTCAAAGTCTTCTGCTGAATTGCACTTAAACCCTCTCAATAACAAGGCCCCTAATTCCATCAGGACTTGATTGAGTGATTCACGATGGTTATTAATCCACTCCACAAAATGCTCAAAGGTAATATCTGGTGTACTGGGAGTGATTACGGTGGGAATAGCAGTAGAATTGGCTGCTGCTTCCCAGACAGCAAGGGTTTGATCGTTTAATTTAAGCATTTTAGGGGCAAATATAAATAACTATTGTTCCCATAATAAAGCAAAAAATCTAAAAAACCCCGCCTTATGGCAGGGTTGATGATTATTTGAGCTTAGATCAAACCAGGGTCATCAGATTCCTAGAAGGAGAAGGTTCCGCGAAGGGTTCCAATCACTTCATCGTCAGCACCTTGGAGGTTGACAAACTGGTCAGGGTTTCCAATCCAGATCACACCAGGGGTGATAGAAATGTTATCCGTAACTTGGTAACGGTAGAACACTTCAGCCGTTACCGGGTTACGACTGGTAAAGTTGGAGAACTGAGCAGTGGTAGGACGACGACCATCCCCTAAATAGGGTTGAACCCCAGCGAAGATACCTAAGAGGTTTCCTTCTTTAAAGAGGTCAGGGAAGGCAAAACCGCCACCACCTGTCCAAACCTCGGCACTCAAACCACGACCGATAAAGCGAACGTTGGTATAAGAACCAAAGGCACTAAAGTTTAACCATTCAGCAAGCCGCCAGGTTAAGGCACCACCATAACTGTTGGTGACTTTACCGCCGATGTCGAAGGGGTTAACTTGGTTGGGAGTAACGCTATTGTCACCATTGCCATTAAAAGTGGTGGTCGGAGTTCCAGGAGAACCAACAGACCCATTCGCAAAAGCGTTATTCAACTCAGAACGAGAGAAGTTAGCAAAGGAAGTACCCACTTCCCCTGGCCCAGTGGGAACACCCTGACCGAAGATAGGACTATCAGGTTTGTGGTAAGCGTTAATAAAGGTAAAGGCAACATTAACTGTGTTAAATAGGTTGGTGTTGATTTGCGCTAACACCCCATAGTTACCGTTGAATAAACCGTTACCGCCCGCGCTTTCCGCATACTCTTCACCAGTAGCAGGGTTGATGCCGTTGTTGTTAACACAGCTATTTTGGCTCTGAGCTCCACCACCGTTGATGCAAGGATTATTCGCGGTTCCAGCTAAATAACCAAAGCTCACAGAGGTCGGCCCTAACAGACTTTGTAACCAACCCACATCAAAGCTCATACCAGCACCAGCACCACCCCCAATTCGGTAGATAGGGTTACGTTGTGCGAAGGTACTCAAGGAACCTTTACCACCGTCAAAGTCTTCAAAGTAGGGGTTTAAGGTGGGAACGAAATCATACCATTTACCACCCCAGGCAGTAACGTAGGTATTGATTTTAAAGTTCCCATAGGGTTGAATAGGAGCGTAGTAACCAACCCAGTCAATCACCACGTTGTTATCTTCTTCGTTACGACGAGGCCCAATGTTAAAGGTTTGGGTCGCCGTGGGGTTGATCAGTTGGTTTTCTTCAAAGGCGATCCCAATGGGTTGACCTGTGTTGGGGTTGATAACCTGTAAGTTAGGTTCGCTCAAGGTAAAACGGTCGCTTCCTGTACCCGTACTGGCAGATAAACGGGTTACTAATAAGTCTTCCCCACTGAAACTGGTGTTGAAGCTTAAACGAATCCGGTCTTGTAAAACGGCTTGGTTATCTTCAGAAGAACGGCTACCACCCGCAGCAGTTGCGGCCATGATTACTTCCCCAACTAACTTGGTGGTAGTGGAGAATTGGTGATCTTCTAAGAAAGAAACCCGACCTTCGAGGTTGTCAACTCTTGCTCCTAATGCGGCGAGTTCTGCCTCAAATTCCTGCATTAACCGCTTGAGCTTTTCGATGTCTTCCCGTAAAACCGCAACGTTTTCTTGGATCAAACGTTCCATCGTGTTTAAACAAGCGTTTAAACCTGCGGCAAATTCCCAACGGGATGTGGCGCGATTGCCTCGGAACGTCCGGTCAGGATAACCAACGATACAACCGTAGCGTTCAACCAAGCTTCGTAAGGCTTCATAAGCCCAATCCGTGGGGGATACGTCACGAAGCTCACTAACGCTAGTTACCTGATCGTTAGTGTTTTGTTGACCTTCTTGGCTGTAATTTTCAAGCTTGTCGAGTAATTCATCTTGGGCCTGGGCGATTTCGATTCCCGCAGTAGCACTTTGGGAGAACTCAGACTGAGACTGAGCCTCAACTGCCATAGCAGCAGATGAAACGGCTAAAGCACTACCCACAATTGCTGGACTGACCAGCAGCGTTTTCCACAATAATTTTAGCATTTTCAGCTTTTCCTCACACCATTAGGTTGACTACAGAGTTTATAGCCTCACTTATCATAATATTATACACAGCTTTTCAGAATCGGCAGATAGATAACTTTAATTTTTCTGTAGGAAAATGTTTTATTAGTTTTTCTAACAGTTCCACCCTGGGTTGGAATTGGTTTGGGTTATCTGTGATTCTCCATTAGCGAGTGTATGAAGTACGACTTCTATTTAGTGTAGCGTTAACTTTAAAAGTTGACCAACTGACTTTAAGAAAATTTAAAAGCCTCAAAAACTTGACCCCCCGATCGCATTACTTCTCAAGGGGTAACACTGAACGGGGGGTTATTAAGTTTGGGGTCTTCTGATTGAAACCTAACTGCCGGAAGGAACTCCAGCGTTAGTCGCGTCCAAGGGGATCTGACTTCTAGAGAACGGCTCCGGCGCACAGCCGGCTAACTTCAACCAGGAGACCCATGATTTTATCACTACTATCTGTCATGGGCATCACCTCCTTTAATACCTAAACGGTCTTTGTTTCAAGAACAACTGGGTTTAGTCTAGCGCAAGTCCTTGAGAAAAATCAAGGCAGCGATGTAAAAATTTTTCAACCACCCTCGAACAACCTCCAAAATGCAGATGAAGGTAAGAGGCGTGTAGGTTATGATGTTGCCATCCTTCAGCATAAGCTGAACTGGGAGAATGCCAACTATATAAGTGAAATAGGGGGTTATGAGAGGCTTGGGTTAACTCTGAACGATGAAATTCATGGCCCCAAAGGGTTTCCCCTGATGTTAATAAAAGACTGTCTTGAGAGGCGATCGCTTGTCGATAACCAAGGGTTAGGTTTTTTCCCATTTTCGCCCTTGTAGGTAATATTCCTACCATGGGCCAAGTTTCTGCTTCAAAGGTAATGATTTCTTGACATAAATACATCAATCCCCCACATTCGGCATAGGTGGGCATTCCTTTCATAATGGCTTTTTTAATGGCTTTCCGGGTGTTTTGGTTATGAAATAAGGCTTCGGCAAAGATTTCGGGAAACCCTCCCCCAAAATACAATCCTGTTATTCCCTCCGGTAAGGTTTCATCGGTGATCGGACTCCAAAATACTAATTCTGCGCCTAATTTTTCGAGAAGATCTAGGTTATCGGCGTAATAAAAGTTAAAGGCGCGATCGCGGGCAATGGCTATTTTTGTGGGGGTGTGGGGGGTGTGGGGAGTGTGGGGGGTGTGGGAGGTGAGATGAGGGAGGAGAAGATCCCAGTTGAAAGCGGTTTGGGCAAGGTGGGCTAATTTTTCGACGAAAATTCTGAGATCTTTTAGTTCATCAGTAGGGACTAACCCTAAGTGGCGATCGGGAATTGTTAAGCTATCTTGACGACGGAGACTGCCAAAAAGGGGAAGATTAAGGGTTAGTAAGGCGGTTTCCAGTAGGGTGAGATGGCGATCGCTGGCTACCCGATTTAAAATTACCCCGATAATCTCAATATTAGGATCAAGGGAACGATATCCATGAGCGATCGCAGCGACAGAACCCGATAAACGGCTACAATCAATGACTAAAACCACAGGTATTTTTAAAAGTCTGGCAATATAGGCTGTACTGCCATAGGGTAGGGATGTGTTAGAAAATGTCTCTACAGTATCTGATTTATGAATCGGAACCCCATCAAATAGCCCCATTACCCCTTCTATTAGGCTATAGTCTACCCCTTGGTTCTGTTCCTGAAAACAGTCTTTAACGTAGGTTTGGGAGGTAAGAATGGGGTCTAAATTGCGACAGGGACGACCTGTAATATAAGTATGGAACATGGGGTCAATATAATCTGGCCCCACTTTAAAGGATTGTACTTGATGGCCTTTTTTGACTAAAAACGCAAGGATGGCCAGGGTTATGGTTGTTTTTCCGACTCCACTGCGATCGCCGGCAATAATTAAGGTCACTTATAAAGTACCTTCCCCTGTATAGGCACAAGATTCCATTCTTAACTGTAAACCGTCAGGAACACTATTAATCCGAACTTTAAAATTTCCCCTGTGATTTCCTGTCCAATACTGATTTTCTTGATTAGACAATGGTCTAATTACTTCTAATTTTTTACCATTGGGGGCAATGACAGTGTATTTATGCGCTTTCATGGTTAATACATTTTAATTAATGTAAATATTTAGGGATTATTGAACTCTTTTTTTAATTTTTCAATAATTTTTGTGTTGGCCTTGGGAAAAGGAAAACTATCAATTTCATCTAATGTCACCCAACGAATTTCTTCACATTCTATCGGAGTAGGTTCACCACTCAAATAACGACAAATATGAACAAATAAAGTGACTTTAAAATGAGTATAAGCATGATCTAAACTCATTAAATGATCACCCACTTCGATCTCAATGCCAATTTCTTCTAAAATCTCCCGTTTAATACAATCTTCAACGGTTTCATCTTGTTCTATTTTTCCTCCAGGAAATTCCCACAACCCTCCTAATAAACCTTGTTCTGGTCGTCGATCAATTAAAATATTACCCGCTTCATTATAGATAACAGCAACACCAATTTTTTTATGGGGAATAGGGTTAGAAGTTTCACGCATAGGAAGATTATTTTGTAGACCTTGATGATAAGCTTGACAATGAATTCTCCAGGGACATAGTAAACATTTTGGCTTACTTTTAAGACAAACGGTTGCCCCTAAATCCATCAACCCTTGATTAAAATCTCTGGGGTTATGAGGATCAAGCAGATCATTAGACAGTTGCCATAATGATTGTATCGCTTTTTGGGGCGGAATGGGCAAGGCAATTAAACGAGATAAAACTCGCTTTACGTTTCCATCTAAAATAGACACGGGTTGATTGAATGCTGCACTGAGAATTCCTCCTGCGGTGGTTCGTCCAATTCCTGGTAATTTTACTACTTGATCTAAGTTTTGGGGAAAGATGCCATCATATTCATGATAGATAATTTGGGCGGTTTTATGCAGGTTTCTTGCCCTCGCATAATAACCTAATCCTTCCCATACTTTTAAGACTATTTGTAAGTCTGAATTGGCTAAATAATCACCTGTTGGAAACTTTTCTAACCACCGTTCATAATAAGGGATAACGGTTTTTACCTGGGTTTGTTGTAACATAATTTCTGATATCCAAATAGCATAAGGATCTCTTGTTTGTCTCCAGGGTAATATCCTTCCTTGTTCTTGATACCAGGTTAATAATAATTGTCTTAGAAGATCTAATGTTTTTTTAGTTATCACTTTATCAGTCATCAGTTATCAGTTTAAATTTAATCATAAAACTCTTGTATTTCTTGACTTGACATGATATTATATAGACAATAGGAAAGCTGTGCGCCTGTAACCCCCTTTTTAAATTCCCAGAAGTGTAAGAAGCAAACATCACCCAAAAATTGTAGGGACACGGCATTAACTATTACGGGTAGAAGCATAATATTTTTCTATGATATATCCTATTTTTCTTGGTCTGTTCAATTCTTTTTTGTTCCCCTCTTTTCGACCAACTATAAGTGACGCTTGACCAGAGACTAAATCCTGATTCATCTAACTGCGTCAAGAAATATGTGGCAAAAATGATAGTTTAAGAAGTCAAATTAAAGCAGTTCGTAAAAACTCAGAAAAGACCCCGATTTTAACGGGAATCATTATTTCTATTATCGAAAAATTTCAATTACCCCTTGATACAGCCTTAGCAACCATGATTTTGCTTTATCTTCTTAAAGTAGGAATCGATATTTTCTGTCAATATACAGCAAATTAAACAATTAGATTAAAAACTGGTAACTGTTCACTATCAGCTACCAGTTTTTAATTATTTCTCGATGATTTAAAACTCAATTACTCTTGATAATGCTCATTACTGTCGATCGCCTGTAGAGATTTTTCAAAATCCAAACGTTGTTCTGCATTCCGCAAGAAATATCCACTCATCATAGCAGATGCCAATAATTTGCCCAAATGATCCCGACTGGTACTAATTGTCACGCCAAAATGTTCAGAAGGAAGATTTCCCAACAAACCAATAATATTGCGTTCCATCACTTGAAACACTTCAGAAGAGTCAGGTTTAGACAATTGGGCAATGGTTTCTGGGCTAAGAGACTGAACATATTTCCACAAGTGTTCCCCTGTTTCATTATCATTGCCGAAAAAATTCTGAGAACGGTTCAATTCGTTATTCACTGTTGGCCTCCTGGGGACTTGGGTTTATCTTAATTAACTAAATAAATTAGATGGCTTATTTTTGATGAGTTACCTTTCTCCTTTACTGTAACAAGTTTATTGATAAAATTGAGGTCGTTAGAACCGAACCGTAAATTCCGATCTTCCGACCCCACCAACTTTTTTTAAATTAACTAGCAAGATATTCGCGGATATTTGCCTTTCGTTTGCGTAATTTTGACAGTGCCTCCCGTTCAATTTGTCTAACCCTTTCTCGACTGATATTGAGACGACTGCCAATTTTAGCGAGGGTTAAAGGTTGTCCGTCGGCCAGTCCAAATCTTAAGGCTAAGACTTCTTTTTGTTGGGGGGTTAAATCTTCCATCAGTTTTTCTAAGTCAAACTGTAAGGAAGAATGGGTGGCAAAATCTTCGGGAGAGGGGCCAGTATCTTCAAGTAAATCCCCTAATTCTGTGTCTTGGTTGTCCCCAACCCGTAAATCTAAGGATAAAGGTTGACGGGCCCGTTCTAAATATTCTCGCACTTGTCTGGGGGTTAATTCCAGTTCTTCTGCCAATTCGGCCACGGTGGCGGCCCTTCCTTTTTCTTGGGCCAATTGTCGTTGGGCTTTTTTGATTTTATTGAGTTTTTCGGTGATGTGAATAGGTAAACGAATGGTGCGACTTTTTTCGGCGATCGCACGGGTAATGGCTTGACGAATCCACCAATAAGCATAAGTTGAGAAACGATAGCCCTTAGTGGGGTCAAATTTTTCAACTCCTCGTTGCATACCAATGGTTCCCTCTTGAATGAGATCCAATAAATCAAGGTTGCGCTTGAGATATTTTTTGGCCACGGATACCACTAACCGCAAGTTGGCTTCTACCATTTTGCGCTTGGCCGATTCTCCCGAAGCGATCGCAGAACGTAGTTCTTTGATACTCAGTTTAGCAGCTTTGGCCCATTGGCTGTCTGTGGGATTTTGGCCTATTTCTTCTGCAAGGGTTTCTTTGACTCTTTCTAAAGTCACAAATCGCTGAACTCGTTTTGCATAGAGGATTTCTTCTTCGTGGGTGAGGAGGGGAACGCGCCCAATTTCTCTTAAATAGGCACGGACAGGATCAGGAGAATTTTTAGTAATGTTCATAACAGAGTTTTCAGTAATAGTTTGGTCAGTGTGACGAAGGGGTAAGTCGTAGTGATATGTTTAAGGGAACGCTTATGGTAACAAAAAATTGATTATGAACGGACTTTATGGGACTTTTTTATGGGTTCATCCCTTGGATCGGTAATATGAACGTTGGGGTCAGCGATTTTTACAGTTATATCACAGGGAGGAAACAAACTATTGGGTGTGATTAGCTGTTTTCTTAATTTGTTCCTTAACAATAATACATGGTAGTGTTAACTTTTGTAAAGTTTATGATAAATTCACATTTCACTTGGAAAATATGCTTGTCGGTCAATCTTACTCAGAATCTCCCATAATTAGTGCATCCTAGACGACAAAATACTGATTTTTTTAATATTCAGCGAAGATAAGCATTACTAATGTCTTTGATATTCTGGTTCTACCGAACTTGTTATGCTAAATCAACACCTACATACAGACTGAAGCCTGACACTATAGAAACCAAGTCTCTCTTCGGAGACTAAATTAAACCCATGTAGGCGGGTTTTGTCTGTATAGCTTAACCCTTAAGGGTTTGAGCCTATATTTTTTAATAGTTTTACATAACAGGTTCGATAGAGCCGATATTCTTAGGGGTTATCTGCTCACTCGCTGATCGATAAGGCTTTATGAACATGGGGAGAATCACTCTCATCATAAATTTCCCCAACTAATTCTTCTAAAATATCTTCTAAGGTGACTAATCCGACTGTTCCCCCATATTCATCAACTACGATGGCAATATGAAAGCGTTGTTGTAACATTTCTCGTAATAAATTAGCAACGCGTTTGGTTTCAGGGACATAAGTTGGGGCATCCATAGCCTCAGTCACATTAACTTGAGAACGCCTTTCTTTGGGGACAGATTGCAGTGTCTGGAGAGCTTTTTTAAGATGAACAATCCCGACAATATGATCTTTCGATTCTCCTTGTACGGGAATGCGAGAATAGCCTGTTTCTAAGGATAAATTGAGTAAAGTCTGTAAACTTGATTGATGGGAAATAGTCGTCATTTCTAAGCGAGATTTAACCACATCTTTGGCCATTAATTGATCCAACATTAGGGCTTTATGAAGCAACTGATGTTTATAAATATCAAGTTGACCTTTCCCCCCTAAAATTTCGATCATTAATTGCAGATCCGTTAAAGATTCTCCTGATTGCGCCGTTTTCTCCGATTTCCCTTGAAAGAGTTGAATTGTTTTTTGAGTAATGGTTTCAAACATCGGAACAATCCCAATTACTGATAGCAATTGAGATAACCTAGAAATCGGGCGAACTGAGAAACGAAAAAAAGCACGAGTATTGAGGATGGCTAGAGATTTAGGGGTAATTTCACCAAAAATCAAGACTAAAACTGTGACCACTGCTGTCGCAACTCCTAGTCCCGCACTGCCTAACCACATGGCAAAGAGATTACTGGTTAAAATTGCCGAAAAATTATTAACAAGATTATTACCAATTAACAAGCTAGTAATAAAACGCCGACGATTTTCTAACACCAAACGATAAACCCCGGAAGGATCGCCTTGATGTTCAATCAGTCCCCGTAACTTAAAATTATCAAAAGCTGTGATAGCGGTTTCCGAACCGGAAAAGAAGGCAGATAGCAGCAACATCAGGGCGATCGCGGCTAAATCAAGCCAAACCTGTCCCAATAGGGGGCCAGGTTCAGCTAAGGCAAGAAAATCACTGTCTAAAGCTAACAAAATAGGGCTGAAAAATAGAGACATAAAGTCTCAGAAACAGCAAGCTAGGATTTCTGAGAACTGAAGATGACAAAAGATTAACTGAGAGGAGAGAATTGTCAAGCTTACCTAACTAACTGTGTAAGCTGCTTTGAGGGCCCAAATGATGAGGGCAGTAATCGCACCTAAAACCAAAAAGGCTGAAATAGCTACTAAAGCGGGTTTATCAGCCCCTTCAAATTTCATGATGCCACGATTTAGATCTGACATAGAACTTTGTTCCTTTGTACGAGTTAAACCGGCCAGATAAGGCACGCTTAATATCTAGGTTAGCGAAAATTGGGGGAGAATGGGCGAAGAAATTGTGACAAAAATCCGTAAAAATAAGAAAGTTAAATCTTTATGTTTAGGTTATGAAAATCTTATTCTTAAGTCTTGGGGTAATTTTAGGGGTTTTATTGTTACTAGAAGGCTGTCTTCGCTTAATTTTCGGGTTGGGCCAACGTCCCCTTTACATTGCTGACCCTGAGATTGGTTATCTTTTGGCCCCCAATCAAAACATTCGTCGTTTTGGGAAGTCTACCATAATTAATCAATATTCGATGCGAACTGGGGAGATTAAACCCCATCGAGAAGAGAATAGGTTACGCTTATTTTTATTAGGAGATTCTATTGCTAATGGGGCTTGGTGGACGGATCAAACAGAGACAATTTCTGCCTTGATGACTGAAGATTTACAAACTATTTTATCTGAAAAAGTTGAAGTGTTAAATGCTTCGGCCAATTCTTGGGGCCCCAGGAATCAACTGGCTTATCTTCAACGGTTTGGCACATTTGAAGCTCAAAAGATTATCTTATTGATGAATACGGATGATTTGTTTGCCACGGCCCCAATTTCTTTGGTTGTGGGGAAAGATAATAATTATCCTGATCATCAACCATCTTCGGCAATTGGGGAAATTTTAGAACGTTTATTTATTCGTCCTCAACCAATTCCTGGAATGTCAGAATTATTAACTGAAAAAGGTGATCGCGTTGGGATTAATCTTCAAGCATTGGCACGAATAAATGCGATCGCAACTCAAGAGAATAGCCAATTTATGATTGCTTTAACACCTCTTAAGCGTGAGGTAGAAAGGGAACCGAAAGATTATGAAAAACGGGCGAGAGAAAGACTAGAAGAATGGACAAAAACTCATGAAGTTGTTTATCTTGATTTTTTACCAATCTTTAAAAAACAGGAACATACTTTGAATTTATATCGAGATCATATTCATCTTAGTCCCTTGGGGAATCAATTAGTGAGTCAACATATTAGTCAATTAGTTAAAATCAATAATTAACTATTCTCGGTAATCATAATCTCTATCATCTCTATTTTGATTTTTACGACTTTGTAGTTTTTTCTGAATAATTTTCCAAAGTTGTTTTAAACGTAAATCTAGAGAAAATCCTCTCTGGGTTTGAATTACGATGGTTTGAGCAACACGATCATGAAAAGCTTGGCCATAGTCTTCATCCCCTAAAGCAATACCACAATCAATAATTAAAGGGGTTATTAAGATTAACATTGAGAGTCCATTTCTGACATTAATACTTAATCCTATCATTGCTAATAATGCGGCTATTCCTAGAATTCCTTCTCGTTTAGTTAATTCTTTTAACCCAGGAATTCGACTGAAACGAGGATCAATTACTTTAATATCAAAGGCCCAACTTCCTAAACTTTGTCCTTTGTTTTTTTCGACAATAATCACCCGTAAAATTAACCAAAGAGCAATAAAAACTAAGTCTTGGACAAAACCCTGAAAAAAAGAACTTAAAAACCAAACAGTTACAAAGTCCAAGAGGAAAGCATAAGCGCGTCTCTCCAAGGGAACTTTAGGAAATCGTCGATAGGTAGAAGGTAACTCATTGGGATACATAAGATTAAAAGTAAAAAGTTAAATTTTTCTGTGATATTATACGCCCTTTATCTTTACTTCATAAAAACTGATTGAAAGGCTTTAACTTTTAAATCTATGCCCGTAATCGCTGTTCCAACCACTACGGAAAAAGCCCCATAATTTAGAGCTTTTTTGGCATCTTCTGGGGTAGAAATTCCTCCTTCAGCAATGAGAGGAACTCTTAATTTTTGTGTCATTTCTATGAGTAGAGAATAACCTGGCGGGGATAAATGTTGAGTGTCTTTTGTATAACCATAAAGGGTAGTTCCGACAAAATCTGCCCCAGCTTTTTCTGAGGCGATCGCATTTTCAATCGTATCAACATCTGCCATTACTAACTTACCTAATTGTTGATGAATTTTGTCAATCAAATCAGCTAAAGTTTCCCCTTGGGGACGATTTCTTAATGTTCCGTCAATGGCAATAATATCGGCTCCGGCTTCTGCTATTGCAACAGCATCATTAAAGCAGGGGGTAATATAAACATCAGAGCCTGAATAGTTCTGTTTCCATAGGCCAATAATGGGAATCTGGGGTAATTTTTCTCTGACTTTTTTAACATGGGCAGGGGTATCAATTCTTACCCCTGCTGCTCCTTGATTTATGGCTACTTCAGCCATAGCAGCGATAATTATTGGGTTGTGTAATGGGGATTCAGGGGGAGCTTGACAGGATACAATTAGACAAGATTTAGGAATGGTCATAAGGGTTTATTCTGGATTTTTTAATATCTTGATTTACCGTGTTTTTTGAGGGTTTAATTTAGGATAATAACTTCTAGATTGTACCATTTTTAAGCACCGGACGATCACCTCCCATTAGAGTATTAACTCGTTTCAGTAAAAGATTAGGCTGAATTGGCTTAATTAAATAATCATCAATGCCTATTTGAGAAATTTCCGTCCATTCTTGAGAGGATAGCTGATGACTCAAAAGTAACACTTTTATCCATTGAGTTTCTGGGATTTTTTTGAGATCTTTACTAATTTTCAAAGCATCCTCTAAGTCTTGGTCTAAAATAATAGCACTGGGTTGAAGTAATTCAATTTTTTTAATAGCATTAGCACTATCGATTAACCAGATAAATTGATAGTTTGCGGCGGTTAATAATTCTCCAATTAACGTGGCAAGTTCTTCATTACTTTCTACTAAAACAATAGTTCGATTTCGAGATAATAACCCTTCTTCATCTTCTAGATTAGCTAATATTTTATGTTGACGCTGGGGTTGATTGGGCAATCTCACGGTAAAAATTGATCCTTCTTTAAGGATTGATTCTACTTCAATTGTTCCCCCATGAAGTTCTACTAATTGCTTGGTTAAAGCTAACCCTAAACCTGTTCCTCCATAGGTACGTCTGCGAGAGTGTTCTAACTGTTGAAATGACTCAAATAGTAAAGGAATTTGTTCAGTTTTTATACCAATTCCTGTATCTTCTATCTGAAAAATAACTTGATTATTTTCTCGCCAAACTCTTAAAATAACTGTACCTTCTTCCGGGGTAAATTTGAGAGCATTATTCAGCAAATGATATAAAATTTGTTGAGTCCGTTCTGGATCTGCGAAAAATCTATCTTCTTCTGGATTTATTCTTAGATCTAATTGCAGATTAATTTGACGATTTTCTGCTTCATCACTTAACCGTTTCAAAACACTTCTAGCAACATAACTGAGAGAAAAATCTCGAACTGCTAACACATATTTACCTGCTTGTAACTGAGAATATTCGAGGATTTCATTGATGATTTCTAGTAAATGCTTGCCACTATCTTGAATTGTTTGTAAGTATTGTCGTTGTTTTTCTAAGGGTAAAGATGAACTTTCCCCTGACCAATGTAATAAGGTCCCTGATAATCCAATCACACAAGTTAATGGGGTGCGTAATTCATGGCTCATATTTCCTAAGAATTCACTCTTAGAATGATTGGCTGCTTGAGAAGCAATTAAGGTATCTCTGAGTTCCTGTGTTCTTTCAATTACCCGTTGTTCAAAAGTCTTTTTTTGTTCTTGGACTTGGGCGTATAATTGAGCTTGATAAATCGCAACGGCTAAATGTTCTCCGATTTGTCCTAAAAAGTTTTTTTCACTTTCTGACCATTCTCGTTTTTTGAAACATTGATGAGCAATCAATAAGCCCCACAAATTCCCCTCTAGGATAATCGGAGCAATTAATTTCGATAAAATCCAATATTTTTCAAGAAACTGAATTAAACACAAAGAAGATGAATAGGTTCTCTCTACATCTTCGACAGCGACAATTGATCCTTGACTGTATTTTTGTTGATAGTGAGGAATTCGGCCAAAACAGTTATCTTCTGCAACAACATTTAGTAAGGAAGGAATACTTTTAGAAACTCGTGATTCGTAGGTGACACGCCCCAAAGTTTTTGATAATTTAGACTGGTTAACCTGGGGAAAATTCTTAGAGCCAAATTCATAAATAACTAAGCGATCAACTTGCAGAAAACTTCTCAATTCTCTGACAGCCGTTTCCAAAATAACGGACAATTCTAAACTTTGACGAATTTGCCCAATTAATTGATATAGTAAGCGTTCTTGGGCAATTTGTTGACGTAGGGCATCTTCAACGGGTTTACAAACGGCTGGCACTCCGCACCAAACTTCTCCATCTTCTGAGAATTGAGGCACTAAAATATCGAATAAGCGAGTCATAAAATAGGTTTGTAGGGGTGTGGACTCGACAGATTGAGGCTTTAGGAAGGGGGTGAGGCGATCGCGCCAAGGAGAGGCATTAGAGAGGTGCTGCTGTAATTGATGGATGAAGTCTGTGATGGCTTGGGGTTCCCAAGTAATTGTCACCTGATAAGATAGGGAAGTCGAATTCAGGGTTGCTTGAAGCAAGGCGTTTAGCTGAGAAGACAGCAGGAGATAAAAGGTTCCTCTGAGTGAATTTGTCTCTCTTTGAGAGATTTCTGAGGAAATAATTTCATTGCTTAGCAATATCGCTGTCGAACCTTCGATTTCCACTAGCTGTCGCCAGAGAGAACAAAGTTCCTCGAATATACTTATCGGTAAGGCTCGACGTAAAATAGAGGCTTGGGAAGAATTCATCAGCTTGGTGACGGCGAGAGGAAAACGGATACAATCTTTCATAGAATCTCTCGATTTCCCTATCCTATCCTGAAACCTAATATTTTTTAAAGAAAAGGAGTCTCAATGCACCGAATTGCTGCTACCCCTGGAGGTTGGAATCCTGAACAAGAAGGTGTTATCTTTATTGAACAAAATCCGGCTCCCATTGTTTTCCTAACAGCAGCAGATACGGATATTCAAAGTTTAGCTGCTTCTCTCCCCCATTTACCTGCTAAATTTCCCCAAATACGAGCAACTAATCTTTTACAATTACAACAACAATTGAGTATTGATAGTTATGCTGAGACGGTATTATCTCAGGCTAATGTGATTATTTTACGCTTATTAGGAGGCCGTTCTTATTGGTCTTATGGGTTGGAAGTTATTAAAGAAATTGCTGAATTAAATCAGATAACACTGTTTATTTTACCAGGGGATGACCGTCTTGATCCAGAATTAATGAGTCAGGCAACTGTCTCCTTAACTCAAAGTCATCAATTATGGAATTATTTGACTCAAGGAGGACAAGAAAACTGGCTCAATGGCTTAAAGTTTATTTCTGATCTTTCCTGGCATACTAATTATCATCCTCCTGGCCCTAAAAAGGTTCCTGATTTTGGTATTTATCAGCCTGAGATGATTCACTCTGAATCATCTAAAATGGTGGTAATTGTTTTTTATCGTTCCCATTATTTAGCAGGTAATTTATCACCGATTGATGCTTTATGTAAAAGCTTAGTTACCCAAAATTTAAGCCCTTTACCCTTATTTGTTTCTTCTCTCCGTGATCCAGGAGTTCAAGGTGATTTAATTAGTTATCTTCAATCTTTACCGACTAATTCTCTACAACTTGTGCTGAATACAACCAGTTTTTCTTTGGCTAAAATTGACCAGGATTCTGAGCATCACAATTTGACTAATTTATGGCAAAAATTAGATGTTCCTATTTTACAAGTTATCTTAAGTAGTGGAACCTTTGAACAATGGCAAAATAGTTTTCAAGGCTTACAGCCAAGAGATGTAGCGATGAATGTTGCTTTACCAGAAGTAGATGGTAAAATCATTACTCGTGCGGTTTCTTTTAAGTCAGTCAAAACGTGGAATGAGCAGTTAGAAACTGATGTCATTATTTATGAACCATCCCCAGATAGAATTAACTTTGTTACAGAATTAGCAGCAAATTTTATTAAGCTTAAAAATACTCCAATTTCCCAAAGAAAAATAGCTTTAATTTTAGCAAATTATCCCAATAAAAATGGCAGAATAGCGAATGGAGTTGGTTTAGATACTCCTGCAAGCTGTCTAGAAATTCTTAAGGCTTTACAATTAGCCGGTTATGAAGTTACAGAACTTCCAGAAACCGGAGATGAACTAATTAAACAGTTAACAAAAGGAATTACTAATGATCCTGAAGGGCAAGAGTTACGTCCCATTTATCAAGCAGTTTCTCATGAAGAATATAGCCACTATTTTCAAACTTTACCCCCTCAAATTCAAGAAGCAGTTACCAAGCGTTGGGACAAAATTTCAGAATTTAAAAATTGTTCATCTTTTCCTGTTTCTGGTATTCAATTAGGTAATATATTTATTGGCATTCAACCCTCAAGAGGTTATGATTTTGATCCCCGTTTAAATTATCATGCCCCCGACTTAGAACCCACTCCCCACTATTTAGCTTATTATTATTGGCTTAAACATCAATTTAAAGCCTCAGCAATTATTCATGTTGGTAAACATGGTAACTTAGAATGGCTACCCGGAAAAAGCTTGGCTTTATCATCAACTTGCTACCCCGAAATTACCCTAGGAACAATCCCTAATTTTTATCCCTTTATTGTTAATGATCCAGGGGAAGGATCACAAGCAAAACGTCGTTCCCATGCCATCATTTTAGACCATCTTACCCCACCTTTGACTCGTGCTGAATTATACGGTGATTTAGAACAATTAGAAACCCTTATTGATGAATATTATGAAGCACAAACTTTAGACCCCAAACGCTTAACAATTATCGGTGATCGCATCACCCAATTAGTCACTCAAACTAACCTAAACCAAGACTTAGAAATTAATACCTTAAATAGTGACTCTCTATCTCAATTTCTCACCCTCGCAGACGGTTATTTATGTGAACTTAAAGAGGCACAAATTCGAGACGGTTTACATATCTTTGGTCAATATCCTCAAGGTACTCAATTAAGAGACTTAATTATAGCAATTTCTCGTTCTCCAAGCTTAAATCGTCTCGGTTTAACAACTGCGATCACTCAAGATTTTAACCTAGATTTTAACCCCCTGACTGCCAACGCTAGTGAATCATTTTCTTGCTCAAATTTTTCTCAATTAATACCAGCAGAAATCTGTATAAAATTAAAACAGTGTCGTCTGATCGGTGATGTAATAGAAATCTTAGAAACTTATGTACAAAGTTTAGTTGAAACTCTCATCAATAATCAGGAAATTGAACAGATAAACCATTTACCTAGGACACAAAAAGAACTAAATTGGATACAAACTTTCTTACTGCCTAAACTGTATCAAACCCCTCAAGAAATCAGCAATTTACTGAGAGGATTAGATGGTAAATACATCCCCAGTGGTGCATCTGGGGCCCCCACCAGAGGCAGACCCGAAGTCCTCCCCACTGGACGTAATTTCTACTCAGTAGACATCCGTGCCATACCCACCCAAACCGCTTGGGATGTAGGCAGAAAAGCCGCAGAAGCTCTGATTGAACGCTATACTCAAGATAAAGGTGAATATCCCCAAACCCTCGCTATTTCCATCTGGGGAACCTCTACCATGCGAACGGGAGGCGATGACGTGGCGCAAGTTTTGGCTTTATTGGGAGTACAACCGATTTGGGATGGGATGTCCCGTCGAGTCGTGGACTATGAAATTCTTAGCCCGTCAGTGTTAGGGCGACCCCGTGTGGATGTAACGGTACGGGTATCGGGCTTTTTTAGGGACAGCTTCCCTAACCTACTACATCTAATGTACAACGCGATCGCTGATGTGTCAAGCCTAAATGAAGAAAAAGACATCAATCCTTTAGCGGCGAAAGTGCAAGAAGAACAGATATTTTGGCAGGAACAAGGGTTAACAGAAGACCAAGCAAAACTGAAGTCATGTTATAGAATATTTGGCTCAAAACCGGGTGCTTATGGGGCAGGTTTACAGGGATTAATTGAAGCACAAAATTGGCAAAATGATGATGATTTAGCTAAAGCTTATCTTAATTGGAGTTGTTATGCTTATGATAATAAAGGGGTAGGTCATGCTGTTCCTGAAGTGTTTCAAAAACGCTTAAAACAGTTACAAATTGTCTTACATAATCAAGATAATCGAGAGCATGATTTATTAGATTCTGATGATTATTATCAATTTCAAGGGGGTTTAACGGTTGCGGTAAGGGCGTTAAGTGGCAAAAATCCTCAAGTTTATTTTGGGGATAATTCTATTGCTTCTAATCCTAAAGTTAGGTTATTAAAAGAAGAAATTACTAAGGTATATCGTTCCCGTGTTATTAACCCAAAATGGATTAAAGGTGTTATGAGACATGGTTATAAAGGTGCTTTTGAAATGGCCGCAACGGTAGACTATTTATTTGCTTATGATGCAACAGCAAATTGTGTGGAAGATTTCATGTATCAAGGAGTGGCAGAAGCTTATTTATTTGATGAAGCTGTACAACAATTTATTCAAGACAAAAATCCTTGGGCTTTACGAGATATGGCAGAACGATTATTAGAAGCAAATCAACGGGGTTTATGGCAAACTGTTGATAGTAAAACCTTGGATAATTTACGGGATATTGTGCATCATGCAGAGGGTAAAATTGAGGGACAATAATTAATCGTCAAAGGATAGATTTGATGATTCCGAAACTATCAACGTTAATTGTAACCCCAAAGTCTCTAATAAATCAATAAAAGCGTAAATTTCTTGACCATCAGTTTGACTTAGAATTTCTGCTAATTTTTCATAAGCTAATTGAGCAGATTTACTTAGGTTATTTGTATTTTTGCGGGCGTTTATAATATCTTCGATGGTTAGTTTTAAAAGTCCAGTTAATCGCTCTTTTTCTTCTAATGCCATTTGAATATTTCCTGCTGCTCTTTGGGGGTCATTAAGGGCAATGTTTAGATAGTCTTGATAGTTTTTACTGGTTGGTGTTGTGACGTTTTGCATAGTCTTTCCAATAATTTTTAGCTTGATTAATGTCTTTCTTTTGAGTGCTTTTATCTCCACCACAAAGGAGTAAAATAATTGTTGTACCCAGTTGACTAAAATAGATACGATATCCAGAACCATAATCAATTCTGAGTTCAAAAACACCATCACCAACTGATTTATAGTCGCCCAAGTTTCCTAAACGAACTCGTCTTAGACGATGATCTATTTTGAGGATTGCTTTTTGATCGTTCAAACTGTTTAGCCATTCTTCAAAAGGACTTATTCCCTTTCGTGTGAGATAGAGTTGTATTTCTTTCGGTTGAACCTCCATTAATTTCTTAATATTATTACTAGGATTTACTGAATCTGTTTTTAATTATAACTAAAAATTCCTGATTTGAAGTAAGAAATATTTGTTAATGGTGGGCATTGCCCACCCTACCTGCAAAATTTTATTCAATTTTTTGGAGAAGATAATTCCCTGCTGCGAGTCCCGATAAAGTCGCTTTTTCTAAATTTAGGGACAAGTCAAGGGATGGCATAGCTGAAAATACATCTCCTGCCATTATTAATAAACCAGGTTGATCTAGTGGCAAATACAATTCTCCATAGACGGTTTTAGGGTGACTATAACGCCATCGATGAACTTGATAGTCAACCACTGTTGAACCTAACCAAGAAGTTGCTACTTTTAACAACTTTTCGACAACTAAAGAGTCCTCTGTATCCCAATTATTTTGACTAAATTCGGGTGTAGAATGCAAGGTAACAGCAAAACCTTCGGGAGAAATACCTTTCTTGTGATTACAAGCTATCCAAGCTAAAGAATAATCCTTAAGTCGTAACCCTCCTGGTTTTGGAATTAAACTCAATTTATCGAGTAATAATAAAACAGTCATACAAGGATAATAAGTAACTTGTTCAAGACGGGATTTTATTGGGGATGGTAAAGTTATGTCAGAGTCTTCAAGTAATGCTAAAGATTGGGGAATAGGAGGTGTCATGATGAGAATATTTGCTTGAAAACCATGTCCTTTTTCTGTTTCAATAGTCCAAGAGTCAGCTTCCCAGATAATCTTAATTACTCTTGTTTGAAGATGAACATCTAAGTCTTTAGCTAAATATTGTGCCAAATTACGATTACTTTCAACACCGCAATAGCAAGGCTTTTCAATATTAGTTAATTGTTTTGACCATTCCTTTATTATACCCTGTTCAAGCCATTGATCTACCCATTTTTGAAATTGGGGGTCACTGACAGTAAAAAACTGCGCCCCGTAGTCAAAAACGCCTTGACCATAGGATTCATTACGAATGCGACGAGTAGCTAAACGTCCACCAATTCCTCGTCCCTTGTCTAGAATTGTAACTTTTATTCCCTGACGTTGCAGCATATTTCCTGCAATTAATCCTGAAATGCCACCACCAATAATGAGGCATGATTTTTGTTCGTTAGTTGTAGATTTCATTTCTTTTATTTGACAAATGGGTTTATGATCAGGTAAAGCAATAATGATAATATCACCACAGGCAAGATGATTAGCTTGGGTCATTTTTATCCCCAATTATAGTTAATCCTTGATTTTTTAAGTATCTCTAAAGATATAGGCTGATTATCCGATGGTGCGTTATACTAAAGCTACAATATTATATCTTTATCTCGATATTTCTATTCTTAAACCTCAAGAATTTTTGACTCGCTATTTTAGTCAATAAACAAATTCTGGTGGGTTACGATGGATTTTAAACAATCAGTTATTTTCATAAATTCTTGCCACCTAACCCACCCTACTTGTTAATGAGAAACCGAATAAATTATGAGAAAACCAATTATTGGAGTTATGGGGCCAGGAGAATTAGCAACAGAGACAGACATTAAAAACGCCTACGAATTAGGAAAATTAATTGCTCAAGAAGGCTGGATATTATTAACAGGTGGACGCAATGTAGGGGTAATGGATGCAGCAAGCAAAGGGGCCAAAGAATTCGGGGGGTTAACTATCGGAATTTTACCTGATAATAATACTAAAAATCTCTCTGAGTTTATTGATATTCCTATTGTGACTGATTTAGGTAACGCTCGAAATAACATTAATGTATTATCTTCTGATGTTATAATTGCTTGTGGAATGGGGTTAGGAACTGCATCAGAAATAGCTTTAGCATTGAAAAATAATAAACCTGTTATTTTCTTAAATGAAAACCCAGAAAGTAAACATTTTTTTAAACAACTATCGCCTAATTTAGTAACTTTAGCAATTAATCCTCAAAAAGCTATTAATAATGTTCAAAAAATGCTTAATGACAATCATTATTCTTGATATTTCTTATCTTATTAAACTAAAATCAACCTAGTTTATCTCTAAGTTTATATATAGCAATCAGGTTTGGCGTTATGAGAAAATTAGGAGGATTTAACAGTGTTAAATCCCTACAAGGGTATATTGGTAGGGACATAATACCATTATGTCCTAGTATGTTTTTGCTTCTCACATATCATTACTGATTGCTATATAATCTAGATGATAGAATGAGCTATAATGGTTTTAGGGAAGGTCAAGAATAACGGTAAGGCATCATGAATATATCAACAGTACATAATCTCAAAGAATTGTATGAAATTGACGATTATCTATGGATCAGAGAAACCCTAAAATTGTTAAGAGAAAAAAGGTTTAATGAATTAGATTTAGAAAATTTAATTGAGGAGTTAGATGATTTAGGAAGCGAAAAAAAGCATAAAATAGAAAGCCTATTAGAACAGATTATTCGTCATTTGCTGATGATAGAATATTGGCATAATGAGAATGAAATAAATTATCGAAACTGGTGTGCGGAAGTGATCGGTTTTCGTACTCAAATTAATAGACGTATGACAACGAATTTCTATAATTATCTTGAGGAGAATCTTTCTATTATTTATAAGAAAGCACGTAAATATGTTTCAGTTAAATCAGGATTAGATACTTTCCCCCAAGAATGCCCCTATACAATACAACAATTGTTAGATGAAGATTGGTTCTGTGAAAAAATAAATCAAATGTAAGGATAAACACCAAAATCTAGAAAGTATATCTACTTAATTTGGATTCGGTAACGTTTTAAGCTAAGATCTAAGTATTAAGTTTTATTGCAGTCAGCCTCAGACCGTATTCATACGCAAAAGTCTGAGCAATGACAAACATAACTTAATAAATAATGATTAATCGAAGCAATCGACAGAGGATTGAACACCCATGGCTTACGAACTTCCTACATTACCTTTCGACTATACTGCATTAGAACCCCATATTTCTAAAAGTACCTTAGAATTCCATCACGATAAGCATCATGCAGCTTACGTCACTAACTACAATAATGCAGTTAAAGGGACTGATTTAGACAGTAAAACCCTTGAAGAAGTTATCAAACATATTGCGGGTGATGCTTCTAAACAAGGACTATTTAATAATGCTGCCCAAGCATGGAATCATTCCTTTTATTGGAATTGTATCAAACCTAATGGTGGTGGCACTCCAACTGGCGCATTAGCTGATAAAATTAAAGCTGATTTTGGTAGCTTTGAAAAGTTTGTTGAAGCCTTCAAAAGTGCAGGTGCTACTCAATTTGGTAGCGGTTGGGCTTGGTTAGTATTAGATAATGGTACCTTAAAAGTTACCAAAACCCCTAATGCAGACAACCCCATGACGGCTGGACAAATTCCCTTATTAACAATGGATGTTTGGGAACACGCCTATTATTTAGATTACCAAAATAAGCGTCCTGCTTACATGGATACTTTTGTTAGTAGCTTAATAAATTGGGACTTTGTGGCAGCTAATTATGCCAAAGTTGCCTAATTCTCTTAATTAAAAAGTCTCTTAGTAGGGTGGGCAATGCCCACCCTTATTTTTGGGGTAGGATTATGTTTATATAGCTAGTCTAAATTATTCGCGCACAAGTAAAATACATCCTGCCGGTGACAAGCTAGAAGATTGTTCCACATCAGCATAAAAATTACTATATACAACCGTTTATGACTAATTTACCAGATCCTAACACCCCAATGGGTTTATCCGATCTAGAGGCTGCCCAAAGACTCAAACAAGACGGTTACAACGAACTCCCCACCAGTAAACGAGGTGGCTTATTGGCGATCGCCTTAGAAGTCCTCAGCGAACCCATTTTCTTATTATTAGTCGCTTGTGGCATCATTTATTGGTTACTCGGAGACAGACAAGAAGCCTTGATATTGCTAGGTTTCATCTTCTTTATTATGGGGATCACCCTCTATCAAGACCAAAAAACCGAAAGTGCCTTAGACGCATTACGAGATCTCTCTAGTCCTCGCGCTTCCGTCATCAGAGATGGACAAAAACAACGCATTGCCGGACGGGAAGTGGTACGAGGGGATATTTTAATATTATCAGAAGGCGACCGTGTGCCAGCCGATGCCCTCCTATTCTCGTCTACTAATATAACCGCCGATGAATCCTTATTAACCGGAGAATCTCTCCCCGTTAGAAAAGTATCAGGAAACTCTCAAACCCCCATAGACCACCCAGGAGGGGATGACTTACCCTTTGTTTATTCCGGGACTTTGATCGTTCAGGGCCAAGGTATGGCCGAAGTTAAAGCCATCGGTCCTCAAACAGAATTAGGTAAAATTGGCAAAGCGTTACAAACCGTTACCACCGAAGACACCCCCTTACAACGGGAAACTAAAGATTTAGTTAATAAATTAATTTGGATTGCGATCGCCATTTGTCTGGCCGTAATTGTCATTTATGGTCTAACCAGAGGTAATTGGTTACAGGGATTTTTAGCCGGAATTGCCCTAGCAATGGCGATTTTGCCCAATGAATTCCCCGTTGTCTTGACCATTTTTCTGGCGTTAGGGGCCTGGCGAATTTCTCAAAATCGCGTTTTAACCCGCAGAATGCCGGCCGTTGAAACCTTGGGTTCTGCAACTGTTCTTTGTGTCGATAAAACAGGAACCCTAACCTTAAATCAAATGTCTGTGCATCAGATGGTTGCGTTTAAGGACTCCCCCTTTAATGCTTATAACTATGATTTGACCCTTCATGAACGAGAAGCTTTACCGGAAGCGGTTCATGGGTTAATTGAGTTTAGTATTTTAGCCAGTCAGAAAGATCCTTTTGATCCGATGGAAAAGGCATTTAAACAGCTAGGGGATGATTATTTAGCCAATACTGAGCATATTCATAAGAATTGGACTCTGGTGCATGAATATCCTCTCTCTCCTGAATTATTAGCCATGTCTAGGGTTTGGCAGTCATCAGATAACTCAAATTATGTCATTGCCGCAAAAGGGGCCCCCGAAGCGATCGCCGATTTGTGTCATTTTGATCCTAACTTGCGAGAAGAACTCTCTCAACACATTCAATGCCTTGCAAATCAAGGGTTACGGGTTTTAGGGGTAGCTAGAGGAAAAGGGGTTCATCCTGATGTTTTAGTCAAAAATGACCTTCCTCAACAACAACATGACTTTCAATTTGAATTTTTAGGATTAATTGGATTAGCTGATCCAGTACGTCCTACCGTAGCACAATCTATTAAAGAATGTTACACCGCAGGAATTCGAGTAGTGATGATTACGGGAGACTATCCAGGAACAGCCCAGAAAATTGCGCGAGAAATAGGGTTAAATGCCAGTAATTCAGTCATTACAGGGCAAGAACTGCAAGAAATGGGGGATAACGAATTACTCGGACGCATCCAAACGGTGAATATCTTTGCACGTATGGTTCCTGAACAGAAACTCCGTCTCGTCAATGCGTTGAAGAAAAACGGCGAAATCGTTGCTATGACAGGAGATGGGGTCAATGATGCCCCGGCCTTGAAGTCTGCTCAAATTGGTATTGCGATGGGTGGTAGAGGCACAGATGTCGCCAGGGAATCAGCAGATTTAGTGTTATTAGATGATGATTTTGCTTCTATAGTCCAATCAGTAAAATTAGGGCGGCGTATCTTCGACAATCTTAAAAAAGCGATGGCTTACACCTTAGCCATTCATGTTCCTATTGCTGGAATGTCTTTAATTCCGGTTTTATTAAAATGGCCCCTGGTTTTACTTCCTATTCATATTGCTTTTTTGCATTTAATCATTGATCCTGCCTGTTCCATCGTTTTTGAAGCTGAATCAGCCGAATACAATGTGATGAAGCGTCCCCCCCGTGACCCCAAAATTCCCCTATTTAGTCGTGAGATGTTGGGGTTAAGTGTGTTGCAAGGGGTTGGGGTATTGTTAATTCTTGTGATTATCTTTGCGATCGCCCTTTATCGAGGACAGGGAGAACAAGAGGCCCGCGCTTTTGCCTTTACTACCCTAATTGTGGCAAATTTAAGCTTAATTCTCACTAACCGATCTTGGTCAAGAACCATTGTAGAAACAGTACAAGCCCCGAATCCCGCTCTCTGGTGGGTTATTGGCGGTGCGATCGTGTTTATGGGGTTGGTGTTATATATTCCTTTTTTGCGTCACCTCTTTCGTTTTTCGACGCTTCATCCTCTAGATTTAGGGATTTGTTTAGTAGGAGGGATGATTAGTATATTGTGGTTTGAGTGGCTTAAAACTAGCAAAAAATCAAAATAATTACTATCAATAACAACAGGAAAGCAGAAAAGTAAACCAATCAATATAGTCGTTAAAGTTGCTTTTTGCACCTTCATTATCATTGATTTATTCTCCTATAAATCACAATTTAACTCTAAGGATGAATGGTTCCATCAGGCAAAATTGCCCCCCTTAAAATTGTCCCCGTTAACTTCACTAAAATTCGATTACCTGCACTCACTTTTGCCCCTGATAAATCCGCCTCACTTAAATCTGCCCCACTCAAATCCGCCCCGATTAAATTAACTTCCTGTAAATTAGCTTGACGTAAATTAGCTTGAAGTAAATTAGCCCGAAATAAATTAGCCCGAAACAAATTAGCCTGTTCTAAATTAACTTTATGCAAAAAAGTATCACTCAAATCCGCATAACTTAAATTCGCTTGAATGAGTGTTCTACCCGATAAATCTTTTTCTTTTAAATTAGCCCCCCTCAAATCAACTCCCGTTAAATCTCGATAATAAGGGCGTTGTGCTTGACTTTCAGAAGGACGACGATCACGATAAACAGAAGAAGGAGAAGGTTTTTCCTGACTCACTTGAGTACGACTCGACGGTTGAGATAATACTTGAATTGACTTAAGTTGTTCACGAGCGTGATTAATTTCTTGCAGTTTAGCCACCGCTTTAGCTAATAATCGCTCATTATCCTTCGGAAGACGATCAGGATGCCAAATAAACGCCAAGTCTCGATAGGCTTGGTTAATTTCCTCAAGGGATGCGCCTATCTGTAATCCTAACACTTTGTAATACCGTTCTAATTCTTTCATTACCACACTACTAGACTGACAATCTTACCAATGCAGAGGGGGGTTAGGAAGGTTGGGTAATTGGGGCGTGTGATCCCTGAATTGGCTATATCTTTCAGGATAAATGCTGTTTAAGAAAATGGGGCTTAAGAGATCAGAAAAATTTGGGCATTCTAGACTTATGTTAGAAAATGCTGAATTTTAATCATTGTCTTGGTACTAAAGTTCTATTGCACTATTATTCTAACGAATAAAAACCATAGTAATATTTGAGGATTTATTCAATGTTTTCAGAAAAAAGTGTTATCCCCAATGGAGTAAGAAATGAATTAGGGTCAATTATCCCTGAAAATTACTCATCTATAGACAGGCTTCAATCTTTAGTTGCTCAATCCTTTGATACCCTTGAAAGTATTCTTAATAATCCAGAATTTTCGGCACAAGATAAGGCAGCAGTCGCCCTAAAAATCTTAGAGATGGTGGGAACATCACCGCAATTAACCAACAGTCTCTCTCTGCCAAATGCTTGCTGTCAGAAGACTTCATCGCCATCCTCAACCTTGTTGCACTCAAATAATTTACCAGCAAAATACTATCAAATTGATAACTTTTTATCTCCAAAAGAAAACCAAAAATTGTTAGAAATTGCCCTTCAATATTCCGATAATTTTATCGGCTCTACCACCTCAACACAAGCCTCAGATTATCGGAAGTCTGCGGTGCTTTATGCAACATTTTTTCCTGAATTCTATCAAATTATTCGCCAGAAACTTTTGGGGATGATCGGGGGGATACTCAAACAATTAAATCATCCTTCATTTTCTATCAGTGAAGTTGAAATGCAGCTAACGGCGCACAATGATGGTTGTTATTATAAAATTCATAATGATTCTGGTTCCCCAGAAACTTGTACTCGTGAATTCACCTATGTCTACTACTTTTATCGAGAACCAAAATCTTTCTCTGGTGGAGAATTAAGGATTTATGAAACTGACTTACAAGAGACTTCTCTAGAAAGACATGAAAATTTCCAAATTGTTGAACCCCGTAATAATAGTATTGTCTTTTTTGATAGTCGCAGTAAACATGAAGTAATGCCCGTAAGTTGTTCTTCTCGAATCTTTGCAAATAGTCGCTTTACTATTAATGGATGGTTGCGCCGTGGAGAATAATTTATGTTCGCACTCCCTTAAAAATAGCTATATAATCGGTGACGAGATCGATTTATAAGGTTAAGCGAATGAATGTAAAAAATCTCGATACAGTCTGGGCGAAACGATTACTATGGGTGGGTATCGGGATTACCTTAACGATTTTTTTGGTTAATTTTTATTTGGTGGGGTTTGGAGTCTATGGGGACGGTATTGGTTATTATACGCCCCTCCGTTCCCTGGTTTTCGATGGCGATCTCAAAATTTCTAATGAATATGAATACTTATCTCACTCTGCCTCTAATTTTGGGGGTGGTGTGCGAGTGGATAAAGAAATCCCCGAATATAGTAAATATACTTTAGGTCTGGGCTTAGTCCTTTCTCCCTTCTTTGCTGTGGGACATTTCGCCACCTTGATCTTAAATGCTTTAGGGGTAGATGTGGCTGTCAATGGTTTATCTTGGCCTTATGAATTATTTTATTGTTTAGGTAGCATTGGGTTAGGCATTACGGGACTGGTAATTTGTTACAAAGGGGCCCGACGTTTTTTTAGTCATAATGCTTGTATTTTAGGGGTGGCAGGGGTTTGGTTTGCTTCTCCCCTCAGTTTTTACCTGACTTTAGAAACTTCGATGTCTCATGCTGTATCGCAGTTTTTGATTTCTATGTTTTTTTACATCTGGATAGCAACCCCTTGGCTTAAACAACGCCGTCAACAGGTTTTAATGGGACTGATTTTAGGGTTAGCAGGGTTTGTTCGTCCTCAAGATATTCTATTTGCTATTGTGCCTATTTTAACGGTGGTTTGGGGGCTGATTTCTCGATGGGTTTCTCAAAAGAGTGGAGGAAGTGTGGGAAGACAAGAAGGAATTTCAAAGACTAAGTTAATTTGGCCAGGGTTGAGTCCTTTAATGATTATTGGGTTGGTAGCAATTTTGATGCAGTTGCCCCAATTTTTGATCTATCAGTGGCAATTTGGCAGTTTTTTTGATATACCCTATTTACAGGAAGGAACAGCAGAAGGCCATCAAGGGAGTTTTCAATTTAGTAACCCCCAAATTCTCAATGTCCTATTTTCGGGGTTTCATGGCTTGTTTTCCTGGCACCCCTTACTATTGGTGTCAATTATTGGCTTAATCTTAGTTAGCCGCAAATTTCCTCAGTTAGTTGGCATTATGTTAACCGCTTTTGCCATGCAAGTGTATTTGGTCGCTGCTTGGTGGTGTTGGTGGCAAGGTTCGAGTTTTGGAGGGAGAATGTTTGCCAACTGTAGCTTTATTTTTGTGATGGGGTTGGCGGCCTTTTGGGATTATTTTCCCCGTCCGAGTTGGCAACGTTTCGGTTTAATCTCAACAGTATTTTTTATGATTTGGAATGGTCTATTGGGGTTACAGTATGACTCAGGGATGATTCCCTCAGAAGCTCCGGTAACGATGGGACAAATTATCCAGAATCAACTGTTTGTCCTTCCCTATTTCCTCAATCATGTCTTTAATCGTTAGGAAAAATACAATTTAATTTAATTTTGTCAATTTTTTGATACACTAGAGACGCAAGTAATTTTAGGAAATTCTTAAGATGGAAAGCGTCGCTTATATCTTAGTTTTAACCATGGCCCTCGCTGTGTTGTTCTTCGCCATTGCGTTTCGGGAACCCCCCCGCATCGAAAAATAAATTTCGATTATCAATTCAATTAAAGTTAACCCCTTTAATATACCTCTGAGCCGCGACTATTTTCCTGATTTGATTTCAAGCAGGAGAATAAAAACGGCTCAGACTCTTGTATTTTTTGTTACTCCGTTGAATTTTGAATTTTCGTCTTACTCTCCTCCCTCCTAATTTTCCGTTGCTACGGATAGTCTTATGGAATGTCCCTATTGTCAGCATACCAATAGTCGTGTTTTAGAATCTCGTTCTTCTGAAGGTGGACAAAGTATTCGTCGTCGTCGGGAATGTTTAAAGTGTAAACATCGCTTTACCACTTATGAGCGTATTGAATTTGTTCCCATTACTGTTATTAAACATGATGGCAAAAAAGAATCTTTTGATTCCTCGAAACTTCTGCGGGGAATGGTGAGAGCTTGTGAAAAAACAGGAATTTCTCATCAGCGTCTTGAAACCATTGTGGATGATATTGAAGCACAACTACAACAGCGTCCCCAACGAGAAGTGAGCAGTCAAGAAATTGGAGAGTTAGTGTTGAAATATCTACGGCAAGAAAATGAGGTTGCTTACATTCGTTTTGCCTCTGTTTATGGCCGGTTTCAAGGTATTAAAGATTTCGTCGCTACCCTTCATCAACTTCAGGAAGAAACACCCCCATCTAGCATTGCCCAATGGTCTAAAGCTGGTTCTCAAGCTTCCGAACCTGACCTTTCTCCTGCTTCCTATTTAACCTTAACTCATCACGGGTCAGATAACTCTATTTAAGCTGAATCATTTCTTTTTTGAGCCGCCAAACTAAAGTTTAGTGGTTGATTAGGGTTGATCCTATGGTAAGGTGATAGGTCAATCAGTCTAATAACATGATTCTAACATACTATGACGATTGCTCGGACGATTTGTTTGGGTTTTCTGGCGGTAATTGCTGTGGGAACCTTACTATTAATGTTACCATTTTCCAGCCATGATGGGAGTTGGACAAATCCGATTATTGCTTTATTTACCTCGACTTCTGCTGTCTGTGTCACGGGGTTAATTGTGGTTGATACGGGGACTTATTTTTCCTTTTGGGGTCAACTGATTATAATGCTTTTAATTCAAGTGGGTGGGTTAGGTTATATGACTACAACCACATTTTTAATTTTACTGGTGGGAAGACGCTTTGATTTGCGGCAAAAATTAGCCATTAAAGAATCTTTTGATCGCCCTTTTCTTCAAGGAAATAGTCAGAGTTTAATTCGTTCCATTATTGCCACAACTCTGCTGTTTGAGTTGGCAGGAGCAATTATTATGTTGAATGAATTTTCACAAAAACATGAAACTTTAGAGGCACTTTGGTTTGCTGTTTTTCATAGTATAAGTGCTTGGAATAATGCAGGATTCGCACTATTAAAAGATAGTTTAGTGAGTTATCAAAGCTCATTTTCAATTAATTTTGCCATTACAATGCTAATTATTTTTGGAGGAATTGGCTATCAAGTTATTATTGAAATGTATTTGTTTTTGTCTCATAAAATTACCCAAAAACAAGAAAGAATGATTTTTTCCCTTAATTTTAAAGTTGTCACCAGTACCACTCTACTATTATTGATTTCTGGAACTATTGTTTTTTTATTAATTGAATATAATAATACTGATACCTTAGCCCCCCTCAATTTTAAAGATAAACTATTAGCTGCTTGGTTTCAATCTGTGACCACAAGAACAGCAGGTTTTAACAGCATTGATATTAGTCAAATGACTATCGCTGGATTATTTATTACCATGGGATTAATGTTTGTTGGAGCGAGTCCTAGCGGTACGGGTGGCGGCATTAAAACGACAACCCTTCGCATTTTAAGTGACTGCACTCGCTCAGTTTTACGAGGCAATGATGAAGTGGTAATGTATAAGCGAGAAGTTCCTATTTCCTTAGTATTAAAGGCTGTTGCTGTGGTCTTTGGTTCAACCAATCTTGTTGTTTTAATCACCTTTTCTATTTCCTTCATTGAAGCAAGTTTAAACCCTGATTTTTTTGAGGTTAATTTTAACTCTCTCCAAGTCTTATTTGAGGTGATTTCTGCTTTTGCGACTGTGGGACTTTCAACGGGAATTACTGCTAGTCTTTCCCCATTCTCTCAACTTTTATTAGTCCTAACCATGTATACTGGAAGGGTAGGAGTTCTCTTGTTAATGGCGGCGATTGTGGGTGATAGTCGTCCGAGGGTAATTCAATATCCTGAAGAAACTTTGCTTGTGGGATAATTACTCACCCTAATCATCTCGATCAAAAAGTAATTCTCATACCATAAACATGAAAAATAAGCAAGTAATTATAAGTTTTAAAATGAAGATAGGGGGGTTAATTTGAAATCCTTAAAATTTTTAGGTAGTCTTCGTCAAGAAAGTCGTCAATTTGCTGTCATTGGTTTAGGACGTTTTGGACGTGCTGTTTGCCAAACCCTTCATAAACTGGGGTATGAAGTGTTAGGAACTGATATTAAAGAGTCTCTAGTGGCGCAGGTTTTAGCAGAAAAAATGGCCTCTAGTGCTATTGAATTAGATTCTACTAAACCCAATGCTTTAAAAGAAGCAGGAATCTTTGAATTTGATACGGTAATTATTGCCATTGGCAACTATTTAGAGGAAAGTATTATTACAACTTTAAATGCAAAGGAAGGTGGTGTTAAACACGTTATTGCTAAAGCATCCTCTGATATTCATGGTAAACTATTAAAGCGAGTTGGGGCTGATATGGTGGTTTTTCCTGAATATGATGCGGGTTGTGAATTAGCCTATAAATTGACGAAACCTGCTATCTTAGAAAGGTTCGATCTTGATCCCGATCATAGTATTGTTGAAACTCGTATTCCTGAAGAATTTCATGGGAAAAGTATCGAAGAATTAAAACTTCGGAGTCGTTATCGAATTAGTGTTTTAGCAATTGGGAAAGAAGATAAATTTAAGATTAATCCTGAACCTCAAGAAAAACTTAATAAAGATTTAGTCATGGTAGTTATTGGTAATAATAAAGATATTCAAAGATTACCAATTTAAGGGTCTAATTTTTCCCTAGCAATGGAGGTAGTATTTAAAAGAAATAAGGCAGCATTTTTGGCTATTTCTTCTGATAACTTAATTTTAGTTAAAGTAACTAACCCATCTTCGAGGAAAGAATCTCTTACTAAAACTTTGTCTCCTTTGTTGAATTCTGTTTCATAAAAAACCTCTTTGATACCCGCAGAAATGATTAATTTCAAACAAGAAATACAGGGTTCTAAGGTAACATAAATAACGGCTCCATTGGTAGAAATTCCGTGTTTTGCTGCTTGTGCGATCGCGTTTGCTTCTGCATGAACTGCACGGGAAGGTAAGCTACTCGAAGCATCACAACTACTTAACCCAGGATAGCAGAAACCTTGGGCTGTACAATGTGCCGAACCTGATGGAGAACCATTATATCCTGTGGCCAATAATTGTCTATCTTTGACGATAACAGCACCCACAGGAAAGGCCAAACAAGTTGACCTGGTGGCAGCCAATTTAGCTATCATGATAAAGTATTCGTCCCAGGTAGGTCTTTGTTCTTCTAGAAATGTCATTGATATTTTTAAATAGGTAGTTATTTAGGTTAAGGCAAAAATTTATCGACAGTCTTTTGTTGAGGAAAAACAACTTTGGCATCATCCCACATTTCGTCAGGAATAGGCTGACTATCTGGATCTTCTAGGGCATTTTTTTCAATTTCCTCATTGGTCATCCCTTTAACTTTATCCCAATCAGTTTGACCCTTCATTGTTGCCCATTCTTGACGGGACACTCTGGTAATATTTTCTTTTTTCACGCTGGTTAGCCCTCCTAGCACTGATAATTCTAATCAACCACAAGATTACTGATCTTGAATATACTGTTTACCAATCTTAATACATTGATAAGCTTTCTGTAATTCAATTCCTAAATATCCAATATGATCAGGTTGTATTGCAGGAGAAGCAGCGCAAATTTCTCGAATTAACTTGCTCGAATTTTTGCCAGAATAACAAGCAACAATTTCCCCACTTCCTGGAGTTGTTTGCTTAACCATAATTTGCCCATCTTCCACTTCAATTAAAAAGTTACCTGATGGATCAAAATAGTCTCGTTGACTAATAATTTTATTATATTGATTAGCAATTAATTTATCAACATTTTCCCAAGTATCATCATAAATATGTGCGCTTTGACTAATAGTAATTAATGGCCCCATCTGTAAATTATAGTCGGAACGCTTAGCAATTTCATCACGAATATGTTGTTGTAATGCTCTTAAACCCATTGCATTTGCAGGCCAAGCAGCAAACATATCATTACTGCGTAAAGTAGCAGTTAAAGACAATTCATTCTCCACAACTCTCATCCAAATATGATTTAAACAAGGACTTCCTCCTTTATCATGATCATTAACATCCCAAAGAGACATTACCCCGCTTGCTGCATCAATTTCACCAATCAATTTATTAATAACTTGTTCAATTTGATCCTTTTTAAACCAAGATCTTAAACGTTGACCATAAGTATATTTTACCCCTTCAGTATAAGGTGCATCATCTAAGATTTGGGGGATATATTCTTGAAGAAAAGAACGATCAATAGGTAAATAATTAGGATCAGGAAAATAAAACTCAGTAGGTTCATTAGTAATGACTGCTGTTAAGTCAATTAATTCTTGCCATTTTCCATCATAACCTGTCGGTCTAATAGTTCCGGTTGTTTTAATTCGATGTAATATTTTAACCCAAGTTTCTGCAATAGTTTTCCCTTCAATACGATGGCCATATCTTGGCCCAGGTAAAACCGTTGGAGTAGTTTCTAACTGAGGAAAAATTAAAGGACTTCCCCAAGGTTGCTTATTAGTTTGATGACTAAACTCTTTAATATAATTAACCGCTTCACTGATTAATTTTGCCTCTTTATATTCCAAAGATTGACGCAAAGTTTCTAACGCATCGGCAGATATTTCAATATCAATATATCCAGTAATATCAGAATTAATAACCCATGTATCTCTCCCTGTATCACTCTTTCCTTGACTAAACCCCTGTTGTAAAAAGTCTAATAAACATTGACATCCTCCTGCATTTTTGTCTTCTTTTGTTGCTTGTAAAATGACTAAAAACCTAACATGAGGATTAGCTAATAAATTACGAATTAAAGGACTAATTCCTCTGGTTGGACTATATAAATTACCAATAACTGCATAATCTTCGGGGTTTAAATGTTTAGCAACTGACTGTTTAACTGTCCATCCGGTAATAATAGCTGTTTGTCCATAACCACAAATTAATTGATTGGGTTTATAATGGGGGGTATAAGTAAATTGATAATTAGATGATGTAATAGTCATAGTTTTTCAATAGTCTGTACAATAATGTTAAGGGGTAAGGTGGGTTAGATGGCATAATTTTTTAACCCAATGAGCTTCATTATAATTTATTTTAACCCATCAATGACTAGCCGTAATTTTGTTTTAAGTAGGGGCAATTCATGAATTACTTTTACCCATAGCGTCTGTGGGTAAGTCCTATTAAGCTTTGTTTTATGATACTTTCTAATTATTGTCATCTTCAGGGAGATAGTCAGGGGTTAAAATTTCAGTTTTAGTAAAGGGACAAACTTCAGGAAAAGTATTAAGATTTAAACCAGTTTCTGCTTTAGCATATTTTCTTGAATTTTGATAACACTTGTCAAAAATATCATCAAAATACGGGTTAAAACTCGGACTGTCTTCTAAGTCTTCTAAAATTCTATTCCGATGTTCAAGAATAGAACATTCCCAACTTCCTGATCGTTTATTAGGTTGATATTTCCATTTTAACAGGTGCATCAATAATTGCTCTAAATTACTGCGAAATCCCTTTTTTTCACTTCTTCCCATTGCTTCAATTTCTTCTATTAAGTTATCAATATCTAATTGATCTAATTTTTTTTGTTTTAGCAATTTAACTGTTTCCTCTAACCAGAGATTAAAATCAGTTTCATAAAGGTTTTTAACTGCTTTCATATTTATTTATTCCCATTTAATATTAAATTGATTGTAGCATGATTACTTCTAAGGTTTGGCATTGGTGGGTTACGACGGATATTTAATTAAATAGTTTTTGTTTTAAGTTGTTCCCGTCTAACCCACCCTACAGAATACCTTAAATAAAATTCTTTTCAAGATAAGTAATAATTTCTTGCTGAATACTCTCTATTGTATTCTGTCCGTCCAATTTTAACATTTCACCATCGTAATTTTGAAAAATCTTATGATAATTTTCTCTCACTTGTTTTAATTTTTCTTCGGTTTCATAAACTTCGAGATAGGAATAATTATAAAGGCGAAATAAAGCAACATCTAAAGCAATATCAATATATATAACTAAATCTGGGTTAGGAAAGCGTTGATTTAATCCATAAACAAAGTCAAATTCTTCCTGATTATTACAATTATAAGCGAGGGATGAAAAATAGTAACGGGTGGCAATCACATGACTATTATCCTGTTGAATAAGTTTATAAACTCCATCGACATCATTGTATAAATGATAGTGTCTATCCGCAGCAAACAAGTAAGCCATTTGTTCATCAAATTTGGCTTGTTTTTTGATGGAAATACTTTGACTTTGCATCGCTTCACGGATTAATTTACCGATCACTCCATCTGTGGGTTCAGAACTAATAATTGCGGAATTTCCTTGATTAATTAAATAGGTTTTAAGGAGTTCTGCTTGAGTGGATTTTCCCGCTTTGTCAATTCCTTCTAAAACAATAAATAATGGTTTCATTATTTTTAAAATTTAAAACTGAGGTTTGTTTTTGTAGGGTTAATTCATGAATTCACTCTACAGGTAACATCTATGAGTACATCCTGAATATAATCTTTTGTGTAACTCAAGAATTTAAGATGGTGGGCAATGTTGATTAATCTATACAATATCTGTGAAAAAAGGTGAGTATTGCCCACCCGACAATTATTTTAGATTAGGCAGAAAATTGTTTACTTAAAACTAAAATCATCCCGACTAATGAACCAATTAATAATACCAAACTACTTAAAGAAGCAATAGCAAAACCGATCATTCTTTTTTCGGCAGCTTGATAGTATCCCCAAGCATATAAAATACGGCCAATAATCCAAAATGCCCCAACCCCAGATCCCCAAATAGGGTTAATATAGTAACAGAAAATCCATAATAAGGGCAGGAAAAAAATCATCTGTTCTAAGGTATTTTGTTGAACCCTTAACGCTCTTTCAAAGTTGGGATCACCGCTTGTTGCGGGTGGTTTAACATTATACTTAAATCTAGCACGACCCACATTAAGGGTGATAATGAAATAGACTGCTAATGCACCAACTGTCACTAAACTGGGGTAAATTTCCATGATTTTTTCAGGATAATTAAAGATGGATTCAATTTATATTTTACTACAATTTATGGGATTATTCAGAATTCAAAATAAAATAGCCTATAAACTTAGGCTTATAGACTATATCTTAAACTCTCCAATTTTTCTAATCCTGAATATATTCAATTCCCTGAATTAAAGCCATCTCAGCCCTCATAAATTCCCGTCCTAAATAGGCAGCATGGTCTAACATAGTAATAGGACAATCAGGATTTTCTTCAATAACTTTGATACATAATTCCTTAGCACTGCGTCCCTTAAACAGGGTTTCAGCCGTTCGGTTAACTTTCCCTTTTGCGGGAATAACTTTTCCGGTTGCTGGATCAACTGCTAACCCTTGATCATTAATTACATTCGTAAAATGTTTAGCACAAATTAACTGATTTTCTCGATCTACATAGATAATATAATAGCCCCCAGGATCAAGATCAATATGGCGTTTAGAAAATTCGTCATCAATTTGTTTAATTTTTTGTTGTAAGTCAGTCATAAACTTTTTGAGGGAATAGGGAATAGAGACTACTAATATTACTCGGTTTTACGGGCTACAGGGGGCGCAGGGGGTGCTGCTTCAGCGACAGGAGCCGCTACAGGTTCAGCAACTGGCGCAGGAGCAGTCTCAGGGGCTGCTTGAGGAGCAGTTGCCCTAGGGGAACGAGTGGGGGCCGAACGAGACGCTACTGAGCGTCTACGGGGGGCTGAGGTTTGTTCAGATGGTTCTGTATTACGACGACGACGGGAACGACGGGAGGAACGTCTTTCTTCACGGTTGGTATTAGACTGGGTTTCTTTTTCCGTTTCCGGCGGTTTAACCACTTGATAGTAAGCCTTTTTCGGTTTGAGGGGTTCTGCCTTAATGCTGCCTTTACGTCCATTTAAATGGGGTAATTTGGGAAAAGATTCAATTTCCATATGTTCCGTAGCTTCCTTCATAAACTCACCCCAAACGATGGCCGCAGTGGTACTTGCACCCCAAGTGGGCCGGTTATTATCATTCCCTAACCAAACCCCGGTTACTAATTGAGGAATATAGCCCACAAACCACAAATCTCTCGCTTTATCTGAGGTTCCGGTTTTGCCCGCGACGGGTCGGTTTCCTAGTTGGGCCGGAGTTCCTGTTCCCGACGTAACCACACCCCGTAACATCCAAGTCATAATGGCGGTAGTGTTGGCATCAATGGCTTGTGTAGGGGTAAACTTGGCTTGATAGAGTACCTTACCATGTCGATCTAAAATACGACTGATGCCATAAGCTTCTTGATGAACCCCCTTATTAGCCAAGGTTCCGTAAGCATTGGTTAATTCTAATAAATTGACTTCCCAAGCTCCCAATGCCAAGGAATAAGTCGGTTTTAGCTCAGATTTAATGCCCATACGATGAGCAATTCTGATAATAGGGTTCCAACCCACATTAACTAAGGTTTGAACAGCCACCACATTCAGAGAAGACGCGAGGGCCTGCTCCATGGTAACTTGTCCCCCACTATACTTGTCCCCATAGTTTTCCGGTTGGTAGCCGTCTACGATATAGGGAGCATTGGTATAGGAACGATAGGGAGAAAATCCTGCCGCGATCGCAGTAGTATAGACAAAAGCCTTAAAAGTTGAGCCTGGTTGCCGTTGAGCTTGAGTAACTCGGTTATATTGATGATTTTCGTAATCATTACCCCCCACCATCACCTTAATTTGTCCATTACGGGGGTCAACTGCCGTTAAAGCAGCTTGTTTATAGCCTTGCCAACGGCCATAACGGATGGCATTATCAATGGCTTTTTCCGCCGCTTCTTGCCATTGAGTATTGAGGGTAGTTTCAACGGTAATGCCTCCCGCTTTTAAAACATCTTCTGAGACGTATTTAGGCAGTTCTTTTTGAATATAATCGGTAAAATAAGGGGCTGTTCGCTCAAACCGTTTCGGTTGACTGGGTTTGAGGACAATGGGAGCCGCGATCGCCGTTTTTAATTCTGCTTGACTAATAAATTTCTGTTCTGCCATCCTTTGTAATACTAGGTTTCGTCTGGTGGTGGCAGCTTGTTTATTTTCTAGGGGAGAATAAACACTAGGTGCGGGAACAATACCTGCTAAGGTAGCGGCTTCTGATACGGTTAATTGGTCAACGGGCTTACTAAAATAGACCCAAGCGGCATCTCCTAAGCCATAGGCTCCCGATCCCAGATAAACTAAATTAAGATATCTTTCTAAGATTTGTTCTTTTTGTAGATTATTTTCGATTTTCTGAGCGAGGCGCATTTCTTTAAATTTACGGGTAAAACTGCGCTCTTGACTCAAAAATACAATGCGGGCTACCTGTTGAGTAATGGTACTACCGCCTTCTACCACTTCCCCCGCTTGGAGGTTAGAAAACGCCGCCCGCACAATACCCTGAATGTCTACCCCGTGATGATTTTCAAACCGACTATCCTCACTAGCGATGAAAGCGTTAATTACAGGTTGAGGAACTTGCCAAATTTTCAAATTTTCGTGGGTAACGGGACCAATTTCCCGTAAAATTTCCCCATCAGCCCCTTTAATAGTCAGGGTTTCAGGGGGAGCATAGACTAAGACATCTTCGACAGATTCAGTGATACTGCTTTCCAGTTGATAGATACTGTAACTTAAGGCGATCGCACTGGTACTAGCTCCCAATCCGATGCCAAAAAATAGCCAAAATCGAGGATGATGGCGCACTGAAGCGACATTTTTCAGGAAAATAACAGCTTGTTGAGAAAATGCTGTCAGTTGTGATGGTATAGGAGGAAGATTAACGGGAAATTTTCCTCCTTTCTCTCGTCGATATCTGCGTCTTGGCAAGGGTTTCGGCGGTGAGTTAATCTGGTCTAAAGGGTCTTTAGTTTCTTGGGGTGTTTGCTCTTTACTGTCCAATTTGTCCGCTATTGAGTGCAGTAAGTGACTAACCTGCTGCTTAAAATTTGAGCCAAACTGATTAAACACGACAACTCCTCGCACCTTGCTGTTTCGATTAGTTTAGATTGTAGAACAATTTGTTAACTACGCCACCTGATCCGTTTCTCATAGCATAGCAGTGAGGAGCAGAGGAAGTGAGACAATCTTTGCATTACGGCCCCCAAATTAACTATAATCAGTTGGTTTAATGCGTGAAAATTTCCCCCAACTATTTCTTATGGAAACCCTCACATCCCTTGGTTTTTCTACCTATACTCAATGGTCAGGAATTGCAACGATCACCTTTCTCTTTTTAGGGATTCTTGCCTTTATATTTAAGTGGGGAATTCGCTTCCGTTTAGTCGGAATTACGGGTTTTATGGCAGTTTTGACTGTTGGATTATTTGGGTTAGGATTAGGTCTATTTACCCGCACAGAAATTCCTGGAGCAGTTCGCTTTTCCCGTGTTTATGACAATGGAGCAAATCAAATGGTAATTGTGGTTAAACCTTCGATTACTGAAACAGAATTAGAAGCTACTTTAAAACAAGCTGCCAATGATTATTTTTCCTATGGAAGAACCGCAGGAGAAGATAATCAATTAACAATTCGTGTTCGCACTTTAATCCACCCTGAGCCTGGTGTAAGTATCCCTTTATATTTAGGACAAGTTAAGCGTTCTCTATCTGTTAGAGAAGACGAAAATCTCCAAATTGAAGTCTTTCAAGAAAGCTTAGCACAATTACCGAATGAGCAAGCAATTAATTAACTATCTAGGGGTTAATCGTTGATAGTTTAATACGATCTTGATCAAAAGAAATTGTTTGTTTACCCAGTTTGATTTTAGCAGTCATCCCCGAACCTGTAACCATTAATGGGGGTGATTTTCCTTTTTGAACTGTCATGATGATAAAAAATTCATTCCCAGCTGTTGCCATAATTTTACCCCCTGTTTCTGTGGGTTGATAGGTTATTTTTACTTGAGATGGTGCGATAAAAGTTCCTTGCATTGTTGACCCATTTTTACCTTGAATGGTAAATGTATTTGCATTAATTTTTACATTGCCTTTTGTGTGCATTACCCAAATCTTTTCCTTAAATTCTTCTGCTAAAATTGAACCAGTAAACTGATCAACAATGATAAATAAACCAGGAACTCCTGATTTTCCACTATAGTCAACAGCAAAGGAACGTAAACCAGAAATTCCCACAGAAGGCTTACTATTTTTGCGCCAAATTGTATTAGTTTGCAAACTCACAATGCCCGAACCATCAGGGTTTGATGTAAAAAAGATTGGTTTTGAGGAATTCCAGGGAGAACTATTAGGCATAAAAACAACATTTTCCTCTTGCCATTTTCCCTCAGAATTACCAGCGATTGCCCACTGTTCTCCTAACCCTAAAATGCGAAAACTTCCCACATCAGGAAAAGACCAACTTCCCCCAATAGATTGTTTTTTCAAGTAAATATTAGCCACAAAATCATTCTGATCTTGCCATTGATTACGAAAATTATAAAATCCCTTTTGTTGATCAAGAAAAACCCGCTCAAATAAGGCAATAGGATTTTGAGATTGCTCTTGATTTTTCTGGTTATAATAAGCTAAAACAAAAGGAGCTTGATAAGGACTATCCATACCGAAAGTTTGATTTCCCTGATCACCTAAATATTGTTCAAATATCCCCTTAATTCCTGGTAAAAATTCATCAGGAATAATCCCTAAACCTAGGGCAAAAAGAGATCCCCCCGCATAGTAGCGATGTCGTCCATAGGTAGCAACATTTAACTGCTTATTATCCGCTACCATTCGCATAACATAATGAGGTAAAATCCATTGAGCATGAGAACCTGTAACTAGATCTTTTCCCATCACATTGCCATAAGCTTGTAGAAAGGGAAAAACCGTCAAAACTAATGGTTCAGTGGTATAATGATCTCCCTCACTTCCTAACCCATGATCACCAATAGCTATGGTAAAATAACGTTTAAGATTACGCTCAGCCATTCGCATTAAAGGGTAGGTATTATGATTAGGAATAGAAGGTTCATTCATAATAGCTAAAGCTGCCAAACCTGCGGCACCTCTTGCTCTTGCATTCCAATTACTAGCAGCATTACTATTCCAACCCTTACTAGGGGAACTCCCTTTAATTAATTGAGTAGTTTGGCCGGCTAACCACTGAGTAACAATAGTGATTTTTTCTTCATTCCATAGAGGATAACAGAGATCATAAGCTAGGGCAACACCTGCAACAATGGCTGACTGTTCTAACAAACGGGGACTAGGATTTTCCATAGATTTTCTGACCAATTTCCAACCCATCTCTGCTGCTTTTTTATCCTCATTAAGTAGACCCAAAAAACAATATCCAGTGGCATGATATCCCCCATTAGGGACATAACCATCATAATAAATCGGTTGTTCTAATGTCTTTTTTAATTGGGCTAAAATTGCCTTTCCTATTGAGGTTTGAGACGTTTTTCTGAGACTCGATAATTCATGATTACGAAAAATCAAACGGGGATGTTCTTGAGGAGAAAGGGGAAGATGTTCAGCAACTGGAATCGGCCATAATGGGGTAATATTTCCTATCACACTTCCTTGTAAATAACGCTGATTAAAAGTACCTTGATAACTACCAACAATTTGATTTTTATGGGGAACTAATTCAAGATTATAGATCCCTTCTGAGGTTTTCGGTTCCCAAGGATGAAATTGAATTTGTATAGCAATTTTTAACCGCCAAGCATCCAGAGATCTTCTCAGTTCAATCGTTTTAATTTTAGGGGTTTCTAAACTATTACTTTGTAGCTTTCCTTGATGATCAACATCTTGATTAAACTTAGGTGCATATCCCCAGACTTCCGGTTCACATTGACCGCGATCGCAGACTAAATCTAGGGTAATATCTTGATAAACAGGTTTATCTTCCCAGAGTTTCCAAACCCCATGTTTAAGGGTTAAATGAAGATCACCAGAAAGTTGAGTCAGATCAAAGGGTTTAAGAGGAGGTGAATTTGAGCCTTGGAGAAATAAAAGTAAGGGAAATAGGAAAAGATAACGCTGTTTCATGGAAAAGTGTTAAAAGGAATAAGTAAAAAAATCTGGCTCTTCCAGACTGAGTGTGGTAGATTGATAATAAGGGTTTTGAACTTAACTTGACACCAATAATAGTAAACAGCCCCTGCGATCCTGTTTACTGTCTTAACTTTTATTGAAAATTCAGGAGAAATTGCTCCAAAACAGATAAACTCATTTTCAGAGCAATAATGGAGCAATTTTGTAAGTAATTATGGCATATTATTGGTTTAAAGCCTTTCATTTAATCGGTATTGTGGTTTGGTTTGCCGGTTTATTTTATTTAGTACGTTTGTTCGTCTATCATGCCGAAGCATCTGAGCAACCGGAACCTGCTCAGACCATTCTCAAGACTCAGTATGAAATTATGGAGAAACGACTCTACAATATTATTACGACCCCAGGAATGGCGGTGACAGTGGCCATGGCCATTGGCTTAGTTTCCACAGAACCCGATATCTTAAAATCAGGATGGCTGCATATTAAATTAGCATTTGTTGTCTTATTATTGGGTTATCATTTTTACTGTGGACGCATCATGAAGCAGTTAGACAAAGGGGAATGTCAATGGACAGGACAACAGTTTCGAGCCTTAAATGAAGCCCCAACCCTGTTATTAGTTGTTATTGTTTTATTAGCAGTATTCAAGAACAATTTACCTCTAGATTTAACCACCTGGCTAATTTTTGCTTTAGTGATTGCCATGGCAGCTTCCATTCAACTTTATGCCAAAAAGCGTCGCTTAGCGCAAGAGAAGTTAAGCTCATCTGTTGACTAAAATTAAGCAAATTTGAAGCTAATTGTTGATACCTAAGGGTTGATGGCAATTCATTAGAGAATGATTAACCATCAACCCAAATGGTTAGGGATCAGTATAAATACCCTTGACGATGAGATTACCAGAAATTTTATTAGGTTTAATTATTGCCTCAAAACTAATTGTTAAGTTTGGTAAAGAGTTGTCCACAGTTTTCTAAGGTCAGTGCTACTATACGAATAGGCACAAGGAAGTACACCAAACTTCTAAACGGAAAGAATTGATTAGGGTTTGTGCCGCCGCCCACTAATCAACGCAATGGTTTCAAACACCGACATCCTACACGAACAACGATGGTATTACCCGCAGCTTTTGAAAACGAGTTTTTAGGGAGGTGTAAGGGTGAGAACCATAATCAACACCTGAGTCGGCAAAAAGATGTTAGGAATGTGAGAGATTCATTGTGTCTTCAGTGTCAACTTTAGTCACTATCTAACGATTCATTTTAGATTTCTAGGAGTCCATATCCTTTGTACACTGATTAACCCGCCTCCGCAGGCGGGTAACTCGTTGTTTAGGTAAAAGGTGAAATAATTCCTGATCTCTAAGATTAGCTGAAACCATGAAAGTTAAATCTCGATTTAAATTAGATCAAAAAACTTATACCAAACTTTTAATTTCTTTAATTATTGTATTTTTTGTGTCTTCTTTGGTGACTAATAGAATCACAGGTCTGATTCTATCTTTATGTTTCTTACTCAGCAATTTATTCGTCTTAGAAGCTTTATCAATTAATCCCAAATTTTTAACTCTGTTGAGAATCATTGCCGGAACAGGATTTATTTTTGATATTTTTTACTTTCCTCAATATGAATATTTTTCTGAAAAACTATCCCTAATTGCTTATATTTGTTATGCGGCTTTCTGTTTAGCTGCCATTCTTGTTATTAGTAAAAGAATTTTTTCGACTAAAAAAGTCTCTCAGGATATTCTGAGAGGCGGCATCTGTGTTTATCTTTTACTTGGCTTATTTTGGTTTTTACTCTATCGTATTATTTTCCTATTTGATCACCAAGCATTTACCAATTTATCTGGCAATAATGTCGGTTATCAACTCTCCTATTTCAGTTTTACCACCCTAACCACCCTAGGCTATGGTGATATTACTCCAGTTCATAGTGTAGCTATGACCTTAACCAATGCTCAAGCAATCGTCGGACAATTATACCCCGCCATTTTTATTGCCAGATTAGTCAGTTTATATCAACATGATTCAGAGAATACTGATGAAAAACTTTAATTAATCTTAACGGAAAACATCAAAATTTCTTCCTGAATTCCTTTTAATTGTAGAGATTGAATCGGGGTGATTTCTTGAGGGGTTAAAAATTTAGCCACCGTTTCTGATACTAAAATCATGTCACTTTCAGCCACTTCTTGCAACCGAGCCGCAATATTAACCGCTTGCCCAATCGCCGTATAATCAGAGCGTTGTCCCCCTCCAAACATTCCTACCACCGCCATTCCTTGATGAATACCACAGCGAAACTGTACAGGGGACTGGACTAACCCTTGAGACTGCCATTGTTGATTTAAAGAGTCTAACTGATGGTGCATTCCTCTAGCAACCGCAATCGCCCGATGCACTTGTTCAGCAGGGGTTAAGTCTTCTGGCGCACCAAACAACGCCACCACTGCATCCCCAATAAATTTATCCACCGTTCCCCCAGATTGAAAAACTGCCACAGTCATTGCTTCTAAATACTGATTTAAGAGGGTAGCAACTCCTTGAGTTCCCAACTGATGAGACAGAGGAGTAAACCCCACCAAATCAGTAAATAAAATTGTCACTAAACGGGGTTCAGGGGTTAAATCTAAACTTAATTCTCCCGTCGCTACTTTATTAACAATAGAAGGGGGTAAAAACCGTTTTAAAACCGATTCTGTAAGGTATTGATTTAACTGTTTAACTTGTTGTTCACTGTGGCGTAATTGTTCAGCCTGTTGTTTCATTTTTTCGTAAAGTCTGGCCTGTTGAACTGCTATTGCTGCTTGAGAAGCAACTCCTTGAGCTAAACTAATTTCTGAGGATAACCAATGACGGGAACGAGCAATTTGTCTTAAGGAAATACTGCCAATAATTTCCTGATCCACGATTAATGGCACAATTAATAAGGCTTGAGCTTCTTGCCGTAAAGGTAAATCAAATTGATTCATCTCAGGATGGTTATCCATGTTTTCTAAGATGACAGGTTTTAGGGTGTGAAGAAGCTTTTGTAAAACGGGATTATTAGCGATGGGAACAATAGATTGAGGGAGGGGATTAATGCTGCCTTTTTGTCTATCATAAAGGCCAACACATTGCACAAATTGCTCCGTTTTTGTCCATAAAGAAAGGGCGCATCCATCCACTTCTAAGCCATCTCCTAATTCATGAGTAATAGCAGTAAAAATCATTTGGGGATCGAGACTAGAACGAATGGCAGCAGTAATTTTATTAATCAGGGTTTCTTGTCTTGCCAAGTTCCGAACTTGTTGATAAGCTTGAGCTTGGGAAATCGCCAGGATAATTTGTTCAGCCACCATAGCAGCGATTTGTATTTCTTCTTCTCGCCAATCATAGAAAAAACAACAATGATGTAAGCCTAAAACCCCTATCAATTCTTTTTTTAGGGACAGGGGAACCAATAAAGAAGCTCCAATCTTTGTTTGTTGATAGGCAGCTTTTATTTGCTGTTCTTCTTGGGTTTTAGGCTGCCGAAAAGGCTGATGATTACTGATACAAGAAATGATTTCAATACTATCTATTTTTTTTATAGTTTTTTCTAAAATCTCAAAATTAATAGGCACTTGAGATGATTTTGAAGGCCTTAATTTTTGAGAAATAAGACTATGAGTAAATAACCCATCTGACTGAAAGGAACGCAGGAGACACCAATCAACTTTTAACAGTTGCCCTAACTGATTAATCATTCGTTGTAAAGTGTCTTCTAAAGAAGCAGGAGTTAGCTGGTTCATAACAACTTACGCAGCTTTTGATAATCTCAGGCATCCATTAGTTTATCATAAACTTGTTGAAAAATTGCGTTTAAATTTGTGTTAAGATGCTCAAAAATAAAAAAAGCAATGGAAATTTTCATGGGAATTTTAGCCCGGTTGTCTAAATAGAGCAAAAGCCGACGTATAACCATGTAAAAATGTTTGTTTACCCACGGGGCCAATTTCTCCATTACAAAAAAATCCCCCCAAGGAAACCCCAGGAAAATAGTGAGAAAAACGTTCAGAATCAAAATTAGCTGTGCCGTATAAATTTTGACCCCTACCTAAACAAGCAAACATTAATGCCCCTTTAATGGAGGTAGATAAATTAGAGGATGACAGATAATTTTGCAGGAGCAGTTCTAAATCTTCAGCCGAAGTTTGAGCATCTCGTAAATGAAATTGAATCCGTTGTCCAGGACGAACGCGATCGCCAATGGCAATGGCTCCTAATCTGGGATCAACCCCCAATAAATTCCGAATTAAAAAATCACCGGCTTGCAATTCTAGCTGAAATTCATCCCGTACAATACCAATAAATAAAGAGTGTTGAGCTAACTGACGATCCGACTCATTTAAGGTTTCAATTAAGTTTCTCAAAACATCTAAGGGAGGCCGAATATTGCCATCTTGAGACAGTTCTAAAATAATATTCCGTTCCCCCTGCACCACCTGATAAGGTTGACCAATGGGACGACATCCTTGGGCCACAATCGCTTCTACTTCAATATTGCCACTTAAGGCCAGGCCAACCGTTCCTTGATGGTATAACCCTGAGCCTTGATCTCCGGTAGTATAATAAAATAAGGCACTAGGAACCCCCGTCATACTACTACTGGTTAATCCTCCCACTTTAATCGAGTCAGGATAAGCAAAATCCAAGCCCTCCAATAAATCATTAATGCGAGTCGAGAAGGCATCCGCAAGTAAAATAAAATGGGGTCGTTGTTGAGGAGAAACTCCAAGCAACTGATGCCAGGTTTCAGGAGAACTATCGAGATCAGGTAAACTTTCAGCATTCAGCAAAAATGGCTGAAGTGTCACATCCGGTAAATAACCCACACTTAAACTTAAGGCCGGATTATTTTCCAGTTCCTGCGCTTGCTCTTGCCCTCTTTGACCAATAATACCAGCCCCACCACAGCCGATTAAAACCGATAAAGGGAGTTTTTCTAAGATCAGAGGGACTAATCTTGTGTAATCACTGGCATAAGCAGAAGAAATAAAGACAATTCCCAAATCAGGAGGATGAGATAAAGATTGTTGAATTGTTGCAACCACTTCCGTTACGGCCCCCTCTAAAGAAGGACGGGTTGAGAGAGCATTAGTCCACTGCATTGATAAATGATCAGTCATGGAAACTTAAGGAATATAGACAATAAGGACAAACCAGAACCCTAGAGGTAGGGAAACCCGATACCTAAAAATCCTGTTTGACAGTCTAATCTATTCATAGCACGCTAAAATCCGTTAGGATAAATTAGTTTACTGACATCTAAAGTTAAAGTTAGACAGTTAGAGGAATCATGAGTAACATTAACGAACAAATTGAACAGGAATTAAGCAACGCCAGAGAAGTTTGTAGTGTCGAAGGCAGTACATCTGGTGATTGTGCCGCTGCTTGGGATGCTGTTGAAGAACTGCAAGCAGAAGCTGCTCACCAACGCCAAAAACAACCCACCCAGACATCCTTGGAAAAATATTGTGACGATAATCCTGATGCCGTTGAGTGCCGAGTTTATGATGACTAAAGAGGATGGGTTGCTCTAGTTGCCTTTTTTCCTTGTGATTCATCTTAAATCGTGCAGCAGTGAGAATTCCCAAATTTTCACTGCTTTTTTGTCTAGACTTGTTGCAAAAGTCAGGGACGGGGAACGGATTACCCTTTACAATAATTGAAGAATTTTTGAGGAATCCACAAACACCATGGAAGATCTTTGGTTTCGACCGTTAATCTGGACAGATTACCGATTAGCACTCTTATTTAATTTAATTATCCCAATTATCCTGACAATTTGGGCTTTTGTCAGACAAATGGATGCGATCGGACGTTTGCTCGTCATCTATTGGCGAGTGGCCAGTCTGTTAATGATTACTGTTTATCTGATGGCCCCTGGTTGGTTAGGGGAAAATACCCCCTTTCAAGCTTTTTCTGGACAAATGGGTTTTGTCACTGTCCTAGTTGCCCGTATTCTGATTCCTATTTCTTTGTGGTTTTGGGTAGATTTGAATGATGAAATCAAGGATCTACCCCCCAGTTTCCTCAAGTTAGTCTTAACCTCATGGCGTTGGGCAGTTACGGTTTATTCGAGTTTGGGGGCAATGGTTGATGTGCCTTTTCTTTCCTGTGCTGTTTCTCGCAGCACCTTAGAAACGCCATCTTGTCAAGTTTGGCTTCAAGTTCCTGTGGGTTACTGGTCAATTGTTCATCAAGATGCAACACCTGGATTTTTAGCCTTTTTGGGCTTACTGGGACTCTCTATTTATGTTCTTTATTTTGCCTATTTTTTGTTAATTCGACTGGGAAAACAGGGCAGATCGGCTTTAGAACAATAATTTAACAGGGGTTATAAGAATTATTGGGTTTGAAAAGAATTTTGGATCATTTTTTTCTCAACCCTTTCCGTTAGTCGATCAAGTTCTGTCATTTCCCCCTCACTCAGTCGCCAACCCAAAGCTCCTAAATTTTGTTCCATCTGTTGAACGGTTTTTGCTCCAGGAATGGGGATAAAACCCTGACAAATACACCAATTAATCGCCACTTGTGCCATGGTTTTCTGACGAGTTAATGCGATCGCCTTTAACCCATCTAAGAGGGGACGAATTTTCGGCAACATTTGTCGGAAAAATATCCCCCGCAACCCTTTAGGAAACGGCCCTTGTTCTGTATAGTTTCCCGTTAATAATCCTAACGCTAAGGGACTATAAGCGATTAATTGAATGCCCAACTGATCACAAACTTCCTTAAGCCCTAATTCAGTCACAGGATAAGTGGATAATAAGGAATATTGAACCTGTAGGGTGACAATGGGAATATTTCTGGCTGCAAATTTCTCATATACCTGTTTAAGACGTTTTGGCCCATAATTAGATAAGCCCACCCCTTTAACTAACCCTTGTTCATAGAGATCTCCCAAGCCATCTAATAAGGGCCCTTCTTGCCAAGGGGCATAATTTGCTGTTGGCCAGTGCATCTGCACTAAATCAATATTTCTGCCTAAACGCTTAGCTGAGGCTTTTCCTGCCTTTACCATAGCCTGACGAGTCCATCGCCAGGGATAAGCCGCCAATTTCGTTGCTAGACAAATTTTATCCTGATTGGGGCCTTGATAGGCTTGGGCAAATTTTCCTAGTAAACTTTCACTGCGTCCGTTGAGTTTCCCCGTCCCGTAAGAATCCCCTGTATCAAATAAGATAACACCTTGACTCACCGCCAGATTAAATACCTGCTGTAGTGTCTGATCCATAGTTTCATCATAACCCCATAGTAGACGATTTCCCCAGGCCCAAGTGCCACATCCCATGGGAGAAAGAGATAAAGATGGGTTGATAAAAATTGGGGTTTCTTGGTGATTTTCTGATAATTTCGCTGACGGTTGGGTTTCCATCTTGTTGAATCTAGGGGTAATTATTGAGTGACGAAACTCACTTTAAAAGTGTAGCAAGCTCACTGCTTTTAAGATTAAAAAGGCGTAAAATTTTTAAAGATTCTTAAAACAGACCTAGTGAGAGGGCTATGATGATGAATTTATCAGATCGGGAAGTTAGACAAAAGTTTTTACAATGTAACTATTCAGTGCTATCTAGTTGTTTTTGGCATTTTCGTCAAGTACAAGGGGATGGGATGTTAGTAATTATTGTGGATGAATATGATGGAGCAATTAGTTTGGATTATGAAACAGATCTCGCTCAATTATTTTCTGAAAGAACCTTAAAAAACAAAATTACTCCCAAGCTAGAATCCTATAATTACAATCAAGAATTATTAGTAGGTTTTCAGTTAAAACAAGAAAGACAAGCTAATGTTGATAATTGTATCTTACATTCCATTGGCTCAAGTAATTTTCCTGTCAAATTAGCCGCAGAAGTCGCTAATACTTTATTCAAACAACTCTACTCAGAATCTACTTTATGTGCTGCTTAATGCTATGCAAACAAGTGTATAGAATACAGGGACTCAGTTGTTATAGAATATATAGCGTTTCTCAATAAGTATGAGATAGTCCCTAATTTTTTCTCCTGTTTCCTAAAATTAAAAACCTTTGTTCCTCATCTACATAACAACTGCTTTATTTTCAGAAAAAGTACAGGGACTAAACTCATAACCTGTTGTATTCTGGGTAATTACCTGATCTTAATACTGAGGATTTGCAGCTTCTATCAAATAAAAATCTCCATTCTTTTTATAGACTAGAACCCGTTCACCTCGATCAACTGAACTACTGGGATGATGAAATTTTAATTTTGTTTTATCTGCTAATTCCACAAATAAAATACTGCCATAAGGGCCAGAAACAACCCCAACCACTGTCCCGACTAAATAAGGAGAATTACCATTGATTCCTTGGGTAGCTGCTGTTGTTTCTCCCTGAGATTGATTCATGGTTTGGGCTGTGGTTATTTGCACAGCAGAAGTTAGGGCGATAATTGGTATTATCCCGATCAAAAAGCGATTCATTTTAATTCCCTCAATTTGGGATGACTGAGGTATTAAAGTTAATTTTTACCTCAGTTGTGAACAATTCCTTTCTCTACCTCCACTCTAAAAGCAGTCCTTAAAGCCAAGCTATAAAAAGAAAATAAAATCCAGTATTTATCTGTCTATTTTTAAGAGTTAATTCAGTTTTATTTTTACTAATATCTAGTAAGGTAAGTTTTAAGGACACACTTTTATTGCCTCTTCCCTAAAACCCAGAAACTTTGTACCCCATCAATCAATACTACTCGGTTGAGTCCGAAAGCTTTATCATAAGGGGTGTGTGGGAAGTGTGCGAGATGTGGAGGGGGAATTAAACAAATAGCCAGGTTTTTGTCTTTAACCCCTTCCTTCTTCCCCCCTCTTCCCTTCCCCGTCTCAACAGACAACCCGGTTAACCGAGCAGTATTGCCCCATCAAGATGAGATCTACTATATGACTAACAAGTATTTTGCTACCGTTGCCAGAGGGTTAGAAGAAATTGCGGCTCAGGAATTAGAAAATTTGGGGGCAACAGCAGTTAAACCTGAGTTTACTGGCGTTCATTTTCAAGGGGATAAAACTTTACTTTATAAGGTTAATTTATGGTCAAGAATAATTTTTCGAGTTTTAGTTCCTATCCAAACCATACCTAGTGCTGACTCAACTCAACTTTATGACAGTGTTCAACAAATAGATTGGACTGAATATTTACAACCTGATCAAACATTTGCGGTCAATTGTACAGGCAGTAATCAACAATTAAATCATAGTCATTTTACCGCATTACAAATCAAAAATGCCATTATCGATCAACAACAAGATCGGTATAAAGAAAGGTCTGATATTGATATTAGAAATCCTGATATTTTAATCAATGCTCATATTTATGAAAATCATTGTTTTCTTAGTTTAGATAGTTCAGGAGAAAGTTTACATAGAAGAGGATATCGCCCCGCCATGGGACTTGCCCCTTTAAAAGAAACCTTGGCTGCTGCTATTTTAGATCTAGCTAATTGGACACCAGATCTTCCTTTTTTAGATCCGATGTGTGGCTCAGGTATTTTACCCATAGAAGCCACCCTAAAAAGCTTAAATATTGCCCCTGGTTTAGCTAGAGATTCCTTTAGTTTTCAGCATTGGTCTGATTTTGATTCCCAATTATATGATACCATAATTAAAGAAGCGATCAGTCGTCAAAATCATCAATTAGAAGCCCCAATTTTTGGTAGTGATCAAGATTTAGAAGTGCTTCAACAGGCCAAAATAAATGCTAAAAAATGCAACATTGATCATCACATTAAATTAAGACAAATTGCTTTAGAAGAAATTGAAGCACCGACAGATCAAGGTATCATCATTTGTAATCCTCCCTATGGTAAACGCTTGGGAAATACGCAAGAATTAGGAACGTTATATACATTATTAGGAGATGTTTTTAAACAGCGTTTTAAAGGATGGACAGCTTATGTTTTAACAGGAAATAAAGAATTAAGTAAAAAAATTGGATTGAGAACAGCCCGTAGAATTCCTGTTTATAATGGTTCCCTTCCCTGTACCTTGCTTAAGTATGAATTGTATTAAGTATGAATTGTATTAAGTATAAATTGTGTTTTTTGTTGTAGGAGAAATTCATGAATTGCCCTTACTTAACCCAATTAACCGGAGTCATTTTAACCGTTTCCTTAAAATTTGTACAAGATAGTTCTGTTCCTAACCAAGTTCCTAAGAGGGCTAAATCTTGCTCAAAAATTGCTTGAAGTTTATCAATATTTTCAGGGGTTAATTCTGGTTTTTGTTTCATTGTCCAAAGACTTCTTACCCAATTCCGAAAAGTTTTCGGAATCAACCACTGTCGTAGTTGTTTTAACCCTGGTGTTTCAACAATCGCATCTCGCCAACCACTTTTAATCATCCGTTCACTGGACACATTACTCGCATTCAGTTCGACATCCCATTGGGGTTGATTTGGATAGCCAATAAATTGACAAATTCTCTCTAATTCTTCTTGAGGATAGGTTAACATTCGCTCAAAAAAGATCGGTAAAATTTTATCTTGTCCAAAGGTGTCAAAATAGGGTTTTAATTGTTTTGTATATAAACTATAGTCAATTAATTCAGGATGTTTCTCAATGGCCTCATTAATCTCTACTGAAATCACCCGTTGACTCCATTCATGAGTATATTGAGAAACCAACCGATCAATGGGATGACGCATCACATAAATAAACTTAGCATCTGGCAGATATTTTTGTAATCGTTGAATGGTCTGGGGATAAGTCGGTAATTTTGTATAATGGGTACTCGATTCACCACACAAATCATCAGGTTTGGCTTCCTTAAAATGGGACAAATACCAATCAATTCCTTGTTGATATTGATCATCATCACTAAAAAAATTAGGTTCTTTAAGCTCACTCATAAAGATACCCGATTGTAATGCGAGTTGTTCATGTAAAGAACTGGTGGCGCATTTCATGGCACCAATAATAATAAAATCAGGCAGTTTTTTCATGACTACTAGAGGGTAAAATAGGCTGTTTAAAAGGATCTTGCCAATTCATCCAAATATCTTGTTCGGCATACTCACAAATATGGGTGGCCCGATTAAATTCTCTCACCCAAGCAATACACCGTCCGATTAACCAAAAAATATTGGCGATCCATAAGCCAATTTTTCCATAAAATTTGGCAAAATAACGAGAACGAGACGCATATAAATAGGGACGAGGACGCTTACGGGCAGCAACTTCTGCTTTAACGGAACCGCTACCACCGCGCAGATGAACGACCCTAGCCATCGGCCAATGAAGAACTTTCCAGCCCACATCTCTTGCACGACGACAATAGTCCACATCATCAAAATACATGAAATAATCTTCATCCATCAAGCCAATTTGCTCAATGACTTCCCGTCGAATTAACACACAAGCGAAACTTGTCCATTCTGGTTCAAATGGTGTGTCACTGACAGGAATGGAAACGTCGTAATCCTTCAATAACAGGGTAACGGGGCCAGTTGCGGCGGCATCAATTAGCTGACTGATAGGAGAATGATAACGAAAACAGCTTATTTGGGGGGTTTCATCGGGCCATTCTAAACGGGGACTAATTAATCCCGCTTCAGGATGCTTAGCTAAGGCTTCTTCTAAACTGGCGATCGCCCCCGGTCTAACAATGGTATCACTATTGAGTAACAGATAGGCTTTAGCTGTAATTGCTTTAATGCCAATATTGTTACCCGCAGAAAAGCCCCCATTTACCGGAGAGGGGAGCAAAGTTACCCAAGACTGCCAATGATTATCTGCAATGGCTTGCTTTAAAATAGGAACGGACTCATCCCCGGAATCATTATCGACGACCATGACACGATGTCGATTAACTTCGATTTGAGGTTGTAGAGACTGTAAACAGTCAATTACCAAATGGGGAGTGCGATAGTTAATAATGACAATTGCGAGATCCATTTTGGTCTAAGTTTGTTCACATTTATCAGGATATCATTCCGGTCAACATAATGGTTAAAATTATTGAGCGTCAGTCTTTAGGGATGCAAACGGTTTACGATATTGGGGTAGAAAATGACCATAATTTTCTCTTAGGGAATGGGTTAGTTGCCTCTAATTGTTTCAACAAATCCCATTCTACGGCCTATGCTTATGTTACCTATCAAACCGCTTATTTAAAGGCTAATTATCCCGTTGAATATATGACTGCTTTATTGACGGCCAGTAGTGACAATCAAGATAAGATCGAAAAATATCGAGAAAACTGTCAAAAAATGAAGATTGATGTGCAACCTCCCGACATCAATCGTTCTCAGAAAGATTTTACCCCCATCGGACGAAAAATTCTTTTTGGTTTATCGGCGGTGAGAAACTTAGGAGAAGGGGCGATTGAAAATATTCTGAAAGCAAGGGAAGAAGCCGCAGGAAATTTTGAATCTTTGGCAGATTTTTGTTCTCGTGTTGACTTACGGGCGGTCAATCGACGGGCCTTAGAAACCTTAATTTATTGTGGGGCATTTGATAAACTGAATGCCAATCGCAAGCAATTAATTAATGATGTAGAATTAGTAATTTCTTGGGCGCAGAAACGGGCTAAAGATAAAGAGAGTGGTCAGATGAATTTACTAGATTTACTAGGGAATGACTCATCAAATAATCAAGAGACTGAGCATCAATTTGATCAAGCTCCGAGTTCTCCCTCTGTGGCTGATTATTCTTTACAAGACAAATTAAAATTAGAAAAAGAACATCTCGGATTTTATGTATCTGAACATCCTTTAAAATCGATTAGTAAAGCGGCTCACATTTTATCGCCTATCAATTTAAGTGAATTGGGAGAACAGAAATCTCGCAAAAAAGTTAGTGCTGTTGTAATGATAAATACGGTCAAACAACATATCACTAAAAAAGGTGATCAAATGGCTTTTTTAACCCTAGAAGATGTGTCAGGACAGGTTGAAGGGGTTGTTTTTTCTGATGCGTATCAACAAATTAAGGATTTATTAATTGAAGACACTCACTTGATTATTTGGGGAAAAGTTGATCATCGAGATGAGAAAGTTCAGTTACTGATTGAAGATGCAGAAGTGGTTGAAAGTGTTAAAATGGTGATGATTAATTTAAGCTTAAAACAGGCAATGGATAATAGTTGTAATCATAGTCTAAAAGCAATCTTGCAGGAGTATTCTGGGGATAAAAATAAAGCTAAAACTCCAGTTATTGCCACTATAGGAAATGGTAAAAATAAACAATTAATTCGCTTTAATCAAAATTATTGGGTACAAAATTCAGAGACGGTAATTAATGCTTTAAACCAGGCTAATTTTCAGGCTTATTCGGCTCCTTTGGTTCCTCAGTAGTTAAAGGTCATCTAACTATTAACTGTCAACTGTCAACTATCAACTAACTTATGAATTCTTGGTTTTCTCGTTCCCAAAAAATCCTAATTACTTGGTTACTTATTTTAGTCACAGGTTGGCTAACGATCAAAACCTTAAGTTATGTGGGGGGATTAATTAGTTTGATCCTAACAGCTTCTTTAATTGCTTTTTTACTCAATTATGCTGTCCTTGCTCTTAAACCGATTATTCCTCGTTCATTGGCCGCTATTTTAGTCTATTTAGGGGCTATTTTTATCCTGGGATTGTTAGCCATAACCTTACTTCCTCCCGTGGCAAATCAAGCGAGACAATTAATTACTAAATTGCCCAGTTTATTAGAAGAAGGACAACAACAATTAGTCACTTTTCAAGCTTGGAGTGATACGCGGAATTTACCGGTTGATGTTGAATTTTTGACCTCACAATTGTTAACTCGTGTTGAAGATCAAGCCAAAAATATTGCTTCCACTGGATTTGGGTTAGTTGTTGGTACCTTTAATTGGTTTATTGACTTAGTTGTTTTGCTGGTTATTTCCTTTTATATGTTATTAGATGGTGAACGCTTATGGCGCGGGTTAACGAGCTTTTTTTCCCCAAGTATTCGCAGTGTTTTGACCAAAACTTTAGAAAAGAATTTACAACGCTTTTTCACGGGTCAATTATTGTTAGGATTATTTATGGCAATCAGTCTTACCATTGTCTTTAGTATTCTGAAAATTCCGTTTTTTCTCCTGTTTGCTATCTTCATTGGGGGGATGGAAATTATTCCTTTTATTGGAGCAACTTTAGGTATTGGAACTGTTGCGATTATTTTAACATTTATTGATTGGTGGTTAGCCTTACAAGTCTTAGCTATTGCTATAGGAATTCAACAAATTAAAGATAATTTAGTGGCCCCTAGAATCATGGGAAATTTAACGGGACTTCCTCCTGTGGTGATTTTTATTGCCTTACTATTAGGAGCAAAAATTGGTGGACTTTTAGGGGTTATTTTGGCCATTCCCTTAACGGGTGTGATTAAAGGTTTAGCAGAAATTATCGGTGATCCCACCTTACCCCCACAAACAGGTAGTTTGTTTCATAATCCATTTTCCCAAATCGTTGATCAAGAGGTTAATCAAATACCAGGAAATCAAGATTGACCGAAAAATCAGGGGTTCAAGCCCCGCCGTTTACGGCGCACAGTCTCAATATTTTATGTTATACTGAGTTTACGCTCACAAGTCTTGCGTCAAATGATAGTCTACGAGTTCAAAGTCAAAGGAAAAAAACATCAATACCAAGCTATCGATGAAGCCATAAAAACGGCTCAATTCGTTAGAAACAAATGCTTGCGTCATTGGATGGATAGTAAGAATGTTAGTCGTGCTGAGCTTTATCGGTACAATACAAAATTACGTTCTGAATTTCCCTTTGTTAAAGACTTGAACTCTCATGCAACTCAGGCTTCTGTTGAAAGAGGCTGGTCATCCATAGCTAGATTCTTTGATAATTGTAAGAAGCAAATTCCTGGGAAAAAAGTGGATTCGCAACTCGCCGTCGCACGGCGAGATTATGGAAACCAAGCAGGCTATCCATGTTTTAAGAAAAATGCTCGTTCAGTCGAGTATAAAACCAGTGGATGGAAACTTTTAGATCCTAAACATATAGAGTTTACTGATAAAAAAGGAATCGGAAAACTCAAGTTAATTGGGACTTGGGATTTGGCTTTTTACCCACAAAACAAGATTAAAAGAGTTAGGTTAGTGCGTAGAGCAGACGGTTATTACTGTCAATTCTGCATCTCTGTTGATGTAAGAGAAGAATTACCTCCAACCCAGAAAACCATTGGTTTAGATGTTGGTTTAAAGGAATTCTACACTGATTCAATGGGACAGACTGAACCTAACCCTAGATTTTATCGTCAAGGGGAAGAACGACTAAGATTTTATCAACATCGGGTTTCTCGTAAAAAGAAAGGCTCAATCAACCGAAAAAAAGCCATTAATAAGCTTGGTCGTAAACACCTTAAAATAATTAGGCAACGTGAAGAACACGCTAAGAGACTAGCCCGTTGCGTAATCCAATCTAACGATTTGGTCGCCTATGAAGATTTGAGGATTAAAAACTTAGTTAAAAACCATTGTTTAGCACCCCCCTCTGCCCCCCTTAGTAAGGGGGGTTGGGGGGTTGATGCTGGTTGGTATCAATTCAGAAAATGGTTAGAATATTTTGGGGTAAAAATGGGGAGGGTAACTGTTGCTGTTAACTCTGCATATACTTCTCAAAATTGCTCTAATTGTGGTGCTGTTGTTAAAAAATCCTTATCTACAAGAACCCATATTTGTGCTTGCGGGTGTCAATTAGATCGTGATGAAAACGCAGCTATTAATATTCTTAATCGAGCCTTGGGTACGACGGGTCACGTCGGAACCTGGATCTTAGATCCGAACGCTTCAGGAGATTTGTCCTCTACTGTTGTTGGTTCGTCCTGGGACAGCAAGACGGGTCGTTGATTGAAAATCCCCGTACCTTTAGGTCGGGGAGTGTCAAATCTGCCATTCCCATACAGGAGACGGGATAGCTAAAAATGTTAAGGTGAGACTAGAGCAGGGATTTATGGCCGTTGTCCGTTGAGGAGGTGTGGGGGGAATTTTTGTTCAGTGAAGTCTGATGACACCAGGATCAACTCCAGTATCTTTTCTATTTAAGAGGTAATTATGCAATTATCATCTGATTCATTTTACAAAGCTGTCCAATATCTCGACAATCATCCAGAGTCGATCAGAATTAAAAAATTAATTTTTTGTATTTGTAAACAATCTTGGGAAAATGATATCAATATTCTCAATAGTTTTCCCTTAGAAACTTTGATCAAAGAATTAATTCAAGAGCAAAAAACTGTTGAACAATTGACCCTATCTCTTTATAAACTGGTTAAAACCCTTAACCGTCCTAAAGTCTATGCCGGGGTTGCCAAAGCGATTATTGAGCAATTGGGCCCTATTTATCGGAACATGGCCAAACCCACAGAGGTCATGACTCTAGAACCTGAGCTACAAGGGGCTGAACAGACTCATGTTTCTGATGCTACCTTCCTCTTAGAACAGGCTCTGAGAAATTTAAATAGTCATCCAGAAACGGCAAGAATTCATAAATTAATTTATGCTATTGGTAAAAATAGTTGGGAAAATGACTTAAATCGGATTCAGCAATATGGTTTAAAAAACTTAATTGTGGAAATCTTAGAGATTTATCCTTCCAAAAAAGATCTAGAATTCGCCTTTTTACAATTAGTCGAAAATATTAATAAAAAGAATTTATATTTAGCCATCTCTAAAATTATTTTGAATCAAATTGGCGGATTATATGACAACTTACCAGGGGAAAATGATCCCATGTTGCCAGAGCAGTCCTCAAGCTATAGTACCCAAATTATTGCCATCAATACGACTCAAAATTATGCTAACCTCCAAACTTCCTCAGCATCAGCTTTTGAAACCTCTGTGATTGATATCACCTCAGAACAAATGGTCACTGAGTTAAAACAGGTACAAGCAGTCCCGCCGTCACCGTCAAAAACCTATGATATCTTTGAATTGCGCCTAGAAATCATGCAATATACCAACCCATTACGGGCTAAAATACTGTTATTCTCCCTACTGTTTCACCCTTGGGATCGCAGTGGACAGGATTGGTCAATGCTGAGAAGTTATACCCTCGATGATTTATTAGAACAAATCCTCCAAAGTGGCCGCCCCATGACAGATATTGAAGCCAAACTCTACCATGCCGCCAAATCTCTCAATGATCCCGACTCTCATCTCCAAACAGCCAGCACCATTGTGGAAGCGATTAAACCCTTCATTTAATTTATTATGAAAGCCAATGAACTTATTGAGCGTTATGCTGCGGGAGAAACCCTCTTTCATGGATTGAAATTACCAGGAATCAACTTAGTCGGGGCAGATTTAATCGGCATTATCCTCAATGAAGCAGATTTACATGGGGCTAATCTGCTTTTTGTTTACTTTAACCGCGCTAACCTGACTCAAGCAAATTTAGTAGGGGCAAATTTAAGCGGTGCCAATCTCAGTCAAGCGGATCTCAGTGGGGCTGACTTACGGAGTGCGACGTTACATGGGGCCCTCTTACAAGGGGCAAACCTTAGAGATACAGACATTACTCTAGCCAACTTTTTAGACGCAAATCTCATCTCGGCTGATTTACGGGGGGCTGACTTAAGCGGGGCCACCCTTACCGGATCTTGTTTTCGGGGGGCTAATATGCGTCAGGAAAAGAAGGGCTATTACACAAACTTACAAGCGGCTAATTTGGCCAGGGCCGATTTTCAAGGGGCAAATATGAAAGGGGTTGATCTCAGTCGCGCTAACCTGGTTGGGGCTAATCTGAAAGAAGTAAATTTGCGGGATGCGGATTTACGCAAGGCAGATTTAACTAATGCTAATCTCAAAGGGGCCTTGCTCACCGATGCCAATTTAACCGGGGCTAAACTCACCGATGCTAACTTAACCAATGCTAACTTAGTGCGGGCCCAACTTTCCCAAGCAGAATTAGCTGGAATTAATGCTAAGGGGGCTGTGATGACTCATGCGGTGCTAAATCGTGCTAATCTCAATCAGGCTAATTTAAGCTTAACTCGGATGAATCATGCGGATTTGAGTCGGGCTAATTTATCTGGGGCGAATTTAAGTGAGGCCGATCTCGTGGAAGCCTTTTTTGCTAGAGCAAATCTGATGGGAGCTAATCTGACTAATGCTAATTTAACTAGGGCAGAATTAATGAGTGCTAATCTGGCCGGGGTGATTTTACGCGGGGCCACCATGCCTGATGGGAAAGTTCATAAGTAATAAGTAATAATTAATAAATACCAAGGTAACAAGCTTTAATTACTATGAAATTTCAGGAAATTGTTGACAGTTTACATCCGTTAGTAACTGAACATAGTTTGACGACGAATAGTGAGAATAACCCAGAAATTACTGGAGTCGCTGCGGTGAATGAAGCAGTAACAGGAAACCTCAGCTACATTGAAGGGCCAAAGTTTGCCGCGATGATCGGAAAAACCGCCGCCAGTGCCTTGATTTTGCCCCATGATGAGGCTTTACAACAACAAGCAACACAATTCGGTATTGCTTGGTTAACTACCCCAGAACCCCGTTTAACCTTCGCTCACGCTATTAAATTATTTTATCGTCCCTTCCATCCTGCCCCTGGTATTCATCCCACGGCAGTCATTGATCCCACGGCAAAAATTGGTCAAGATGTGTTTATTGGCCCCCATGTAGTAATTCAAGAGGGTGTAACCATTGGCGATCGCGTTTGTCTGCATGGCAATGTGGTCATCTATCCTGATGTAACCATTGGCGATCGCACGATTCTTCATGCTAATTGTACCATCCATGAACGGGCCCAAATTGGATCTGGTTGCACGATTCACAGTGGGGCAGTAATTGGCTCAGAAGGGTTTGGCTTTGTTCCGACTCCTGATGGTTGGTTTAAGATGGAACAATCAGGCTATGTCATCTTAGAGGATGGGGTAGAAATTGGCTGTAATAGTGCAGTTGATCGCCCGGCGGTGGGAACGACGCGCATTGGACGTAATAGCAAGCTGGATAATTTGGTTCATATTGCCCATAACTGCCAAATTGATGAAAATTGTGTCATGGCGGCCCAAGTGGGGTTAGCAGGAGGCGTAACCCTCGGTAAACGGGTGATTTTGGCGGGACAGGTAGGGGTTGCCAATCAAGCTAGAATTGGGGATGGGGCGATCGCTACGGCGCAAACAGGTATTCCCAATGATGTTGCTGCTGGTGAAATTGTCTCTAGTAGTCCGGCAGTTCCTAACAAATTATATTTAAAAGTGTCTGCTATTTATAAGCGGCTTCCTGAGATGTATCAAACCTTAAAAAGTTTACAAAAGAAATTGGAATAAAATAACTCCTCCGAACTCCTAAAATCGAACTTAGGTTGAATGAGCTATAGTAGGGTTGAATCTTAATTTTAAAGGAAGCTAATGATTAATCAAATTTCACTAACTATGGCCACTTTTGCTCTCAGTGTAGGGATACTTAATGTTAATCCATCGTATGCCGCAAAAATAGAATATGATTTAAAATTTTTTGATGACTCTGGCAACCAATTAGGTTCTGGTGGGTTTAGTTACGATTCAAATACGACTTTTTGTGCTCCTGCTAATGATCCATCTTCTTGTGCCTACTTGGAATATATACCCATAGAAACTCTGATCGAAAATGGAGAAGCTACCGCATCCGAGGGTAAATTAATTAGTTTTGATGCCAAAATACAAGGACATGAGTGGGTATATGATTTGGGAGAAAAGGCAGATATCTGGTGGGATACAGAATTCAATATCCCTAGGCAAATATCTCACAACAAAGTATCAGGTCTGTATGGTTATCTAGAGAACTTTTGGTCATTCGGTGATAGATATGGCTACGAGGATGGGATTGTCTTATATATTTGGAGCGATGGGTCATGGCGTCAATCCTTAAATTTTTATCCAGATCCTCCTCAGGATGGAGGTACTTGGACAGCAACAAAGAAACCGGTTCCAGAGCCTCTGACTTTTCTCGGTGCAGGAATAGCTCTGGGGTTTGGAGGTTTTTTTAGGAGGGAACTCTCGAAAAAGAAACAAAAAAAAATAAGCCCAACTGACTTAACCTGACAATCTGAGTTCGACGAAACTAGGTTATGGTGAAATTGGCGATTGTATTAAGTGCCTAAACAAAATTAATTGCACTGCCAAATTGATGAAAATTGTGTCATGGCGGCCCAAGTCGGGTTAGCAGGGGGCGTAACCCTCGGTAAACGGGTGATTTTGGCGGGACAGGTAGGGGTTGCCAATCAAGCTAAAATTGGAGACGGGGCGATCGCTACGGCTCAAACAGGTATTCCCAATGATGTTGCTGCTGGTGAAATTGTCTCTAGTAGTCCAGCAGTTCCTAATAAATTATATTTAAAAGTATCTGCTATTTATAAGCGGCTTCCTGAGATGTATCAAACCTTAAAAAGTTTACAAAAGAAATTGGAAGAAAGGGAATAGGATTAAATATCATTGAGTTTAACCCTGAAAGGTTAAGTTAGACAAACAAAGCCTGTTTTCCCAGGCTTATAATTAGGCTGTGTAGACAGTCTTTGTTTTTATAGCATAAGGCTTGAGCCTGTATACAAGTATTAATTCTACTATTTTTTATGCTTCAGTTACACAAAATCAAGGATTTTTTATTTATAAAATTCATTTGACAAAATGTTGAAATTACGTATAAAATATTTCCATTATAATTTTTTCTGATGATCAAATAATCAAATAATATGAACTGGGACAATGACTCAATTGTAATTTATGCTAATTTTCCATTTCATGTAGAAGATTGGTCGCCGTTATCTGTAAATAAAGGTGTTGGAGGAAGCGAGGAAGCGGTAATTTACTTAAGTCAAGAATTAGTTAAGTTAGGCTATCAGGTTACTATTTTTAATAGATGCGGTGAGATGGAAGGGAAATATAATGGTGTAGTTTATCAGTCTGCTGATAAATTTAATCCCCAAGATAACTTTAATGTCTTAATCTTTCATCGTGCTTGGATACAACCAATGCAAATGAAAGTTAAAGCCAGAAAAACTGCTGTCTGGATGCACGACAACCCTCAATTATTTTCTCCAGTAGAAGATTCTCAGAAATCAGAATTTTTAGCCAGTTTTGACAAGTTATTTATGCTTTCAAATTTCCAGACATCTCTTCTCCCAGAATGGATTCCTGAAGACAAGATATTTTTAACAACTAATGGTATTAATCTAGAAGATTTTAGTTTAACAGGAATTACTAGGAATCCCAAGAGACTAATTTCGATTAGTGATTATACAAGAGGAATTGAACATTTACTAAATCAATGGGATAGGGTTCTCCAAGAAGTGCCAGATGTTGAATTACATATTTTTTATGGTTGGCAAGGAATTGATGCTTTAATCAATTCACCTTATATTGAGAGGTTTCCACAATTACCAGATAAAAAGAAACGAATTTTACAACTTTTTGAGCATAAAAATGTCTATGAACATGGCAGAATTGGACACAAGGAGTTAGTTAAAGAATTATTTCAATCGGGAATCTGGGTTTATCCTTGTCATACGGCTGCGGAAACTTTCTGTATTAGTGCTTGGAAAGCGCAAGCTGCTGGTTGTGTTCCTGTGGTGACAACTTGTGCAGCTTTAGATGAAACTGTGAAATCAGGTATCAGAATTAAGGGGCCTGCTGGCGATGAAGAAACTAATAATGCTTTTATTGAAGCAGTGATAGACTTGCTAAAAAATCCTGAGAAACAAGAATCTTTAAGACGGGAAGCATTAGCTCTTAAAGATTCATTTGGTTGGGATAAAGTCGCTCAACAATGGCATGAGAAATTTATATCCACTTGATAAGGATAAATGTAGGTTGGGCCGAGGTTTTCATCATCAAACTTACCAACTAAAAAAGATTTTTAACACATTTTCCAGACGACCTGACCAAGATTCTTCACTATGTTGACCGATTCCATCTTCAACAATAAATAGGTTTTCATTGTATCGATAACCAAAGTCTCGCAGCAATAAATCTCGCATTTCTCGACCCCTTGCTGTGGCTCTTTCTTCAATAAAAGAATTGTGAAATCCTCCCTCACGAATTAATCCCCAATCTAAATAAATTTTAGGTTGTAAACTGATATCTTTTAAAGTATTAGAACCTTCTAGAAGTAAGGCAGAATATTCAAGAGATCCTAAAAATCCTCCTGATAATTCTAATAGAGAAAAATCAATTGTAGAATCTAATCCTACCCAAAAAGAGGGAGAAAGAGCCGCCACACAACGGAATTTTTCAGGATATCTAGTCGCGGTATAAAAAGCAGCTAATCCTCCATGAGATGACCCTAATAACATTGAATTATAGGGATCAGGAAGGGTTCTATAATTAGAATCAACAAACCCTTTTACTGACTCAGCAACATAGTTAGAATAATGCTCTAATCCTCCCCATTCTGAACCCCAAACAGGAGCGTGAGTGTATTCGTAATCGCGGTTAATAGGACAAATAGCAACCACAATCACTTTACGAATTTGATTGCCTAAATATAGTCTGGTTAAAATTCCTGACACATTCCAAGTTTTATGATAAGCACCCCCAGGAAAAAAAGCAGTATCCCCATCATTCATATAAATAACGGGATAGTGTTCATGGCTATATTCATAGTTTCTTGGTAAGAAAATATGAATTCTACGTGGTTGCTTATTGGGGCCACCAACTTTAAAATTATCATAAGTATGAAAGTAACCGGCCCAATGTCCTCGGTCATGATACCAAGCGTCTTGTCCACCTTTTGTAAATTGTTCAGCCATGGGTTATGTCAGTTATCAATTTTTGAATTTTTTACCAATCTTACCATTATTTAAGGTTAGTTTTGGGCTTGCATTTTAGCACGGATTTCTTCAACTCGTTTGCGGTTAAGTCCCAAATCAGATTTTCCAAGACGAGAAGCTGAGCGGACATGAATGACATTTTCCTTGGGATCAAGATAAAATTCAACATCATCAACATATCCCATTAATGGGGTTTTAAATTCAGCATAAAGGTAGTTATCAGTTGCTTCAATAATGGTAGTTCTTTCCATACTTTCAACAATTTTTTTTAATTCGGAAATTGCCAGAGAGGGAAGGGGAGCAATTTTTGATTGAGTATCTGAACTCTGACTATTGACACAATTAGGGGTTCCTGGACAAGCGGTCAATTTACTATCTTTAACACCTAAATTATTGGGTCTGGTTCCTGAAAAATTAAACATGATTGTATCTGCTTGTATTCTCAAAAGTCGTCACAGGTCATCTTAAATTCTTCATTTTTTGAAAATGAAGATAATAGATACACCGCAACTGTGCCTTCTTAGTTTATCAAATGATTGACTCATAGACCTCTTGTAAAAGAGACTTTGGCAAAAAGTAGAGAATAGGGAACAACATTGATGGTGATACTGAAGAAATTGAGGAAACACCTGAAAGCCTTGCCATCGTCTCTATAATAGGTAAGCTAGAATACGCATTAACAAGCGATCGCCGATTCCAAACCTATGACTCAAAAGCCACCCCTAAGTCAAATATTAACCCAAGCGGTTCAACAAATAGCAAAGGCAAACCTTGGCCCATCAGTGCTGAAAAAAGGGGCAAAAGTGCCAGAATTAAGGGTAAAAGAAGACGAAAAAGAAGAAGCGAAAACCTATCCTTTAATTGGCGATCGCTATATCATCGGACGCAGTTCGAGATCCTGTGATATCAAGATACTAAACCCCGTTGTTAGTCAAGTTCATTGTTCCCTGCACCGCGATCAAAAGAACCCTCGTCACTTCATCCTCAAAGACGAAAACTCTACCAATGGAGTTTATGTCAAACGAAAACGACTAGATAATTTACCCCTGCGTCATGGGGACATTATCACCTTGGGCCCCCCAGAATTAACTCATGCAGCCACCCTAACCTATCATAATCCCCCGCCAACATGGATGGTTTGGTTGAGATACGGACTCTATGGCACTGGATCACTCTTAACTTTACTCATTGTCTGGTTGATCTGGGAAACCAGTAAAATTGCTGTGCGTCCCCTACCTTCTGGAGTTAGTGGCCCCGTTGTCGTTTATGCAAGGGATCAAGAAACCCCCCTAAACCCCATTAGTAGCGATACTCACCAAGAAATTAAGAATTTAAAAGATTTTTCTCCCTATTTAAGCAAAGCTGTGATTGCTTCCGAAGATAGCCGCTTTTATTGGCATTTTGGGGTTGATCCCTATGGTATTGTTCGGGCCTTAGTCATTAATCTAAAAGATGATGGTATTCGTCAAGGGGCCAGTACCTTAACCCAACAGTTGGCCCGTAGTTTGTTCCCCGAAGTGGGACGACAAAACACCGCAGGGCGCAAATTAAGGGAAATGATCGTCGCTGTCAAATTAGAAGCGGTTTATAGCAAAGATTTTATCTTGAAAACCTATCTCAACCGTGTCTATTTAGGGGTAGGAAGCTATGGGTTTGAAGATGCGGCCCAATTCTATTTTGACAAATCTGCCACTAAACTGAATATTTCTGAAGCAGCGACCTTAGTGGCCATGTTACCGGCCCCTAATTTATATAACCCCGTCCAAGACTATGATACCGCCGTACAATTACGAAATCGAGTGATTAGTCGCATGACCGCTTTAGGGATGATCTCCCCAGAAGAAGCGGCCCGGGCCCGGCGATCGCGTATTGATATTAGTCCCAAGGCCCGAAAAGCCCTCGCTAACAGCATTGCACCCTATTTCTATGGTTATGTTTTTGAAGAGTTACAGGACTTATTAGGGGATGAAGTGGCCAAAGAAGGTAACTTTATTGTAGAAACTGGCCTTGATATTAAACAACAAGCTAAAGCCGAAAAAAACTTAGGGGAAACAGTAAAAACCCAAGGGCCTAATTATGGCTTTTCTCAGGGGGCCATGGTAACTTTAGACACCAAAACAGGAGAAATATTGGCTTTAGTGGGGGGAACAGACTATAAACAAAGCCAGTTTAACCGGGCCACCCAAGCAAAACGCCAACCAGGTTCAACTTTTAAAGTGTTTGCCTATGCTGCGGCTTTAGAACAGGGGATCTCCCCAGGCAAGTCCTATTCTTGTGGGGGAATACGTTGGCAAGGACAAGCTTATAAACCCTGTGAAAGAAGTAGCGGGGCCGCGGATATGTATCGGGGTTTGGCCCAGTCTGAGAATACTATTGCGCTCCAGGTGGCGCGAGAAGTGGGGTTAAACCGTGTGGTAGAGATGGCCCGACGGTTGGGGGTGAAATCTGAGTTAAAGGCGGTTCCTGGCTTAGTTTTAGGGCAAAGTGAGGTAACGGTCTTAGAAATGACCGGGGCCTATGCTGCTTTTGCTAATGATGGGGTTTGGAACCGTCCCCATGCTATTCGTCGTATTTTAGATGGCAGTGACTGCACAGATAAGAATAATTGGCAAACTTGTCGAGAAATTTATACCTTTGACCACGATAATAGCGCGACGCAACAAGCTATGTCTCCCCCAGTGGCTCAAACCATGACCACCATGTTACGGGGTGTCGTTAGCAGTGGCACGGGGCGATCGGCTAGTATTGGATTGGGGGAAGCGGGAAAGACAGGAACCACTAATAAAGCGGTGGATCTCTGGTTTGTGGGCTATATTCCCAGTCGTCAGGTGGCTACGGGTATTTGGTTGGGTAATGATGATAATTCGGCAACTAGGGGAAGTAGTGGTCAAGCAGCCGCTTTGTGGGGTAGTTATATGAAGGAATTACCGGATTAGGGATAACAAGGGAAGTGGTTAACTTCCCCCATAAATTCAACAACTTTTAACCCTTTTCAACCTCTGCTACCATTAACAAAGTTTTCAACACAGAATCAGGGTTTAAACTCATGGAATCAATGCCTAATTCTACTAAGAATTGAGCAAACTCAGGATAGTCACTCGGCCCCTGGCCACATATCCCAATTTTACGCCCTTTTTCTTTAGCCGTTTGTATGGCTGATTTAACCATTCGTTTGACGGCTTCATTCCTTTCATCAAACAATTGAGAAACTAAGGCAGAATCCCGATCTAACCCTAATGTAAGCTGGGTTAAATCATTAGAACCGATGGAAAAACCGTCAAAGATTTCAGCAAATTGATCTGCTAAAATGACGTTACTCGGTAACTCACACATTACATAAACTTGCAACCCATTAACCCCTTGTTTAAGGTCATGTTTTGCCATTTCTTCGATTACTTTTTTGCCTTCTTCTGGGGTGCGACAAAAGGGAATCATGGGGATAACATTGACTAATCCCATATCATCTCTTACGGTTTTCATGGCCTGACATTCTAATGCAAATGCCTCCCGATACATGGGATCATAATAACGAGAAGCCCCCCGCCACCCAATCATGGGATTATCTTCTTTTGGTTCAAATTGTTGTCCTCCTAATAAGTTAGCATACTCATTAGATTTGAAATCAGACATCCGTACAATCACAGGTTTGGGATAAAATGCGGCGGCAATTGTAGCAATACCCCGCGCTAATTTATCGACGAAAAATTGTGGCTTATTGTCATAGCGTTTGGTTAATTCAGTGACTTGTTCTTTAACATCTTCATCCTCTAATTCATCAAATTTCATCAAAGCTAAAGGATGGGCTTTAATATGATTGGCTATGATAAACTCTAGACGAGCTAAACCTACACCGTCACAAGGAATTCCTGCTAAAGAAAATGCTTGTTCTGGGTTGCCCACATTCATCAAAATTTGGGTGCGAGTGGTGGGTAAATTATCCAAAGGGGTTTCTTGAATTTCAAAGGGCAATAATCCCTCATAAACCTTTCCTTCGTCTCCTTCTGAACAAGAAACAGTAATTTCTTGACGGGTTTTGATTTTATCCGTCGCATCACCACATCCCACAATAGCCGGAATTCCCATTTCACGGGCTATGATAGCGGCGTGACAGGTTCTACCCCCCTGATTAGTCACGATCGCACTGGCCTTTTTCATAATCGGTTCCCAGTCAGGATCGGTACGATTAGTAACAAGGACTTCCCCTGGTTTAAATTGTTCAATTTTGCTGGCTTCTAAGATAACACGGGCTTTCCCTTGGCCGATCGCCGCCCCCACACTGCGCCCAATGGCGATCACGTTACTATGGTCTTTTAATTGGTAATTTTTCAGGATATTTGCCGCTTTTTGGGATTGTACGGTTTCAGGACGGGCCTGGACGATGTAGAGTTCTCCCGTGCGGCCATCTTTGGCCCATTCAATATCCATCGGGGTATAAATTCCCCTGACTTGGGAATAATGATCTTCAATGATACAAGCCCATTTACCAAGTTTTAAAATTTCCTCATCAGTTAAACAAAATTGCTCTTGATCCTGGGGCAAAACTTCTACATTTTTTGTCAGCTTGGTTCCTCCCGTATCGTAGACCATTTTAATAGCTTTTGTGCCAATTCGTTTTTCTAAAATGGGACGAAAACCTTGTTTTAAAGTTGGTTTGAAGACATAATATTCATCGGGGTTAACCGATCCTTGAACCACATTTTCTCCTAACCCGTAAGCTGCGGTAATTAGGGCAGCATTTTTAAACCCAGTTTCCGTATCAATAGAAAACATGACTCCTGCTGAAGCTAAATCTGATCTCACCATCTTTTGAACTCCCACAGAAAGGGCAACTTCAAAGTGATCAAAATGTTTATTTTGACGATAAGAAATAGCCCGATCTGTAAACAACGAAGCAAAACATTTATGACAAGCTTCTAAGACTCCTTTTACACTATGAATATTGAGGTAACTTTCTTGTTGTCCGGCAAAACTCGCTTCTGGTAAATCTTCGGCCGTAGCACTGGAACGCACGGCAACATCAAGGTTTTGGGTTTCAATTTCACATTCTTCGCGGTATTTAGCATTTAACTGACTACAGTCATTACGATAGCGATCGCATAATTTTTTGTAAGCTTCTGTGATCGCTTTTTGTAAATCCAGAGGAAAGGGAGTATTTAAAATTAAGGAACGAGCTAATTGCCCTCTTTCCTGTAAATTGGTCACATCATTAACATCTAAATCCGCAAACAAATCCCTTAATCTTGACTCTAAACCAGCAGATTTTATAAAATAACGATAGGCATAAGCGGTTGTTGCAAATCCCGTGGGAACGTTCACTCCTTTCGATTGCAATTGTTGGATCATTTCACCAAGGGATGAATTTTTTCCCCCTACTAAACCCACGTCATGAGTACCAACTTCTTCAAACCAAAGAATAAATGTCGTTTCTCTGTTAGTTGTTGAAGTGATTTCAGAGTTGACAGTTACCATAAATATTTGACCCTAATTCTTATCTCTATTTTAACGAGTTTTTACCCTAATCGTTATCTTGTTAATTTTTGTCAATATAATATATTTAGTGTTGACAATTTTCCAGAAATATACTATATATGATCTTAAGAAAATTTGAGAGAACAGACAGTAACTATCTGAATCACAGCAAAAGCGTTTAGTTGAAATTCTGGAAATAGCAGAATTAGATGATAACTTAAGTCAACTTCTCCATGAAATTGACAAAAAACTTAGTCAAAAATCGAATCTCTTAGATGCAGCAAGTCTTGCTGAATATGAAAATCAAAGAGCAAAAATCAGGAAATCATTAGTCAGTGAGATCCATTAAAAATTATGATTACAGTCACCCGTAAACGATTTACGATAGAAGAATATCATCGATTAGGGGAATTAGGGTTTTTTCACGAAGAAGAACAAGTGGAGTTAATTCGGGGAGAAATTATTACCATGCCAACGAAAAAAACTCCTCACTCAGTTTGTAATACCCGTTTAATCACTCAATTAGTTCTACTTTTAGGAGAAAAAGTGACGATTAGGGGTCAAGAACCCATTATTATTGCTCCTGATAGTGAACCCCAACCTGATGTGGTGATTGCCATTAATAAACCTGATGACTATCTATCTTCTCACCCTTGTCCTGAAGATATTTTATTGCTCATCGAAATTTCAGACTCGACTTTAAAATATGATAAAAAAACTAAATTACCCCTATATAGTGAAGCCAGAATTCAAAATTATTGGATAATCAATTTAGTTGATAATTATCTAGAAACCTATCAACAACCTTTTCAAGACTTACAAGGTAACTTTAATTATAGAAATAAACTAATTATCCTACCCGATACTACGGTTGCAATTCCAGAGTTTCTCGATCTATATTTAGAATTAAATAGGATATTTCCTAGCAGATCTCAGCAAAGTTCCTGACATCGAAATTAGAAACCTGTCCCCCTAAGCTGTGACTGGATTATATATTCTTGGAGATGTCTAATAAACAAGGGACAAATTATTGAGAAATGTTACAGGCGATCGCTGATCAGAAAGGTATTTTTGAGCTACTCTCTAAACTGTAAGCCTTTCAGAGATTAGGTCCCTCAATCAACCTTCCCTTGTTATGAAACTTTTTAAACCACAGCGATGGCTAAATATCGCGATCGCCCTGCTGCTTCTAACCTTCTTGGCCTTCTGCGAGAAACTGCTCAAAGAAGATCCCGAATACTTTGTGTTTAACGGTGCCTCAAAAGCTCTGGCGACCCAATCGCCCCTTCGTGCCAAAGTCGGTGAAACGATTCGCATTTTCTTTGGTGTTGGGGGACCGAACTATATTTCATCCCACATTCCGCACATCTTTCGTCCCAAAAAAGATTATGGCTTGGAACCCCGCTAGAACTCAGTGGGCAAACAAATGAACTTATGACGGGGTTGCAAGACATAATCTCAACCTGACTTGATTAAAGC